>NZ_ALNS01000023.1:0-263253 GCF_000286655.1 Enterobacter sp. SST3
CGGCTTTCGCTCACCGTTGCAAGGTGGCGTATATTACGCTTTCCTCTTTCAGAGTCAACCCGTTATTTCAGGATTTTTTCTCTTCAACCGACCACATTGTCTGTGAAGTGATTCACATCCGCCGTGTCGATGGAGGCGCATTATAGGGAGCCGCCGAGGAATGACAAGCGGAAAAATGCATTTTTATTTCAACCGCTCACCTTTTCACCAAAAAGGCTATTTTTGGTGCTTTTTAATCTCTTTTGGCAGATCGGCCAGACTATTAATCACCCAATCCGCCGCATTCTCAGCCTCTGGCGTCACTGGCTTGCCGGTACGCACTAATATTTTAGTCCCTACACCCGCGGCTGCGGCTGCCTGCATATCTTCCAGTTTATCGCCCACCATATAAGAAGCCGCCATATCAATGTGCAGGAACTCCTGCGCAGAGATAAACATCCCCGGATGCGGCTTACGGCAATCACAGGTCTGACGATACGCTTCTACGGTTCCCTGCGGATGATGCGGACAATAGTAGATACCATCGAGATCCACACCGCGGTCGGCAAGTGACCAGTCCATCCATTCGGTCAGCGTCTCGAACTGCGCTTCGGTGAATTTACCGCGTGCAATACCAGACTGGTTCGTCACCACCACCAGCGCATAGCCCATCTCTTTCAGCTGGCGCATGGCATCTATTACGCCCTCGATAAACTCGAACTCATCAATCTCATGGACATAACCGTGATCCACATTAATAGTGCCGTCACGATCGAGAAAAATTGCGGGTACTGATTTTGCCACCGGTTTGCTCCTGAAAAAGGCATGTTCAGCTAGTATCTCATGAATCGCAGCGCAATAAAGTGCTCATCGTACAGAGTTGGATTGATTTAGACGTCTGGATGCCTTAACATCCGTTTTGTTTACGGTCATCACCCGTATCTGGCAGAAGAAAATGCCACGGCTAACTTACATACGATAAAAATAATCTAATGATTAAACTTTCCAATATCACCAAAGTGTTCCAGCAGGGGAACCGAACCATTCAGGCGCTGAACAACGTCAGCCTGCATGTTCCTGCTGGTCAAATTTATGGCGTCATTGGCGCATCGGGTGCAGGTAAAAGTACGCTGATCCGTTGTGTTAACCTGCTTGAGCGCCCAACCCAGGGCAGCGTAGAAGTTGGCGGCCAGGAACTTACCGCCCTTTCAGAAAAAGAACTCACCAAAGCGCGTCGTCAGATTGGCATGATCTTCCAGCACTTTAACCTGCTGGCTTCCCGCACCGTGTTCGGCAACGTTGCCTTACCGCTTGAGCTGGATAACACGCCGAAAGAAGAAGTGAAGCGCCGCGTCACCGAGCTGCTCGACCTCGTGGGTCTGGGCGACAAACAGGATAGCTACCCGGCAAATCTCTCCGGTGGGCAAAAACAGCGTGTGGCCATTGCCCGCGCGCTGGCAAGCAATCCTAAGGTGCTGCTGTGTGATGAAGCCACCAGCGCACTGGATCCGGCAACCACGCGTTCTATTCTTGAACTGCTGAAAGACATTAACCGTCGTCTGGGCCTGACGATCCTCCTTATTACGCACGAGATGGATGTGGTGAAACGCATCTGCGACTGCGTGGCGGTCATCAGTAACGGTGAACTGATCGAGCAGGACACGGTAAGCGAAGTGTTCTCGCATCCGAAAACCCCGCTGGCGCAGCAGTTCATCCAGTCCACGCTGCATCTGGATATTCCGGAAGACTATCTGGAACGTCTGAAAACAGAAGCAACAGCTGACAGCGTCCCGATGCTGCGCATGGAGTTCACCGGTCAGTCCGTTGATGCTCCCCTGCTTTCCGAAACCGCACGTCGCTTTAACGTGAATAACAACATCATCAGCGCGCAGATGGATTACGCCGGTGGCGTCAAGTTCGGCATCATGCTGACAGAAATGCACGGCACACAAGAAGAAACCCAGGCAGCCATTGCCTGGCTGCAAGAACATCACGTAAAAGTAGAGGTACTGGGTTATGTCTGAGCCGATGATATGGCTGCTGGTTCGCGGCGTTTGGGAAACGCTGGCAATGACCTTCGTCTCTGGTTTCTTTGGTTTTGTGATTGGCCTGCCGGTCGGCGTGTTGCTGTACGTGACGCGTCCGGGTCAAATCATTGAGAACGCGAAGCTGTACCGTACGCTCTCTGCGCTGGTGAACATCTTCCGTTCTATCCCGTTCATTATTCTGCTGGTGTGGATGATTCCGTTTACCCGCGTGATCGTCGGAACGTCTATCGGTCTGCAGGCGGCGATCGTTCCGCTGACCGTTGGCGCTGCGCCGTTTATCGCCCGTATGGTGGAAAACGCCCTGCTGGAGATCCCAACCGGTTTGATCGAAGCGTCCCGCGCGATGGGCGCCACGCCGATGCAGATCGTTCGCAAGGTTCTGCTGCCTGAGGCACTGCCAGGGCTGGTGAATGCGGCAACCATTACGCTTATCACCCTGGTCGGTTATTCCGCGATGGGCGGTGCCGTAGGCGCGGGCGGTTTAGGTCAGATTGGTTACCAGTACGGCTATATTGGATATAACGCGACCGTGATGAATACCGTTCTGGTATTGCTGGTTGTTCTGGTTTACTTAATCCAGTTCTCTGGCGATCGCATCGTCCGGGCTGTTACGCACAAATAACGTTACACACAACATAAACTCTACGAGTTAAGGATAAAACATGGCGTTTAAATTAAAGACCTTCGCAGCAGTAGGCGCGCTGATAGGCTCTCTGGCACTGGTGGGTTGCGGTCAGGATGAAAAAGATCCGAACCACATTAAAGTGGGCGTTATCGTAGGTGCAGAACAGCAGGTTGCAGAAGTTGCTCAGAAAGTAGCGAAAGAGAAATATGGCCTGGACGTGGAGTTGGTGACCTTCAACGATTACGTTCTGCCGAACGAAGCGCTGAGCAAAGGTGATATCGACGCGAACGCCTTCCAGCATAAACCATACCTGGACCAGCAGATCAAAGATCGCGGCTATAAACTGGTGGGCGTGGGTAATACCTTCGTTTATCCAATTGCCGGTTACTCTAAGAAAATTAAATCCCTGGACGAACTGCAGCCGGGCTCTCAGGTTGCCGTGCCTAACGACCCAACTAACCTTGGTCGTTCCCTGCTGCTGCTGCAGAAAGTGGGCCTGATCAAACTGAAAGACGGTGTTGGCCTGCTGCCAACCGTTCTGGACGTCACCGAGAACCCGAAAAATCTGAAAATTGTTGAGCTGGAAGCTCCGCAGCTGCCACGTTCTCTGGACGATGCGCAGATTGCCCTGGCCGTTATCAACACCACGTACGCCAGTCAGATTGGCCTGACCCCAGATAAAGACGGTATCTTCGTTGAAGATAAAGACTCTCCATACGTAAACCTGATCGTGACTCGCGAAGACAACAAAGACGCGGAAAACGTGAAGAAATTCGTACAGGCCTATCAGTCTGACGAAGTTTACCAGGAAGCCAACAAAGTGTTTAACGGCGGCGCTGTTAAAGGCTGGTAATCTCACCTCAGTGTAATATCATCAGGACGGGCTTATGCCCGTCTTGTCATTTGTGCAGTCAACTGATTCAATATCTGACGTTTTGATTATCCATTGAGGAAATATTATGCGTGCTTTACCGATCTGTCTTTTAGCACTCATGCTGAGCGGCTGTTCTATGCTAAGCAGATCTCCCGTTGAACCTGTTCAAAGCACGGCAACCCCGCCAAAGACCGAGCCTGCGAAACCGAAAGTGGTTCGCCCTGCGCCGGTTCGCATTATCACGAAAGCGGATGAACTCGTCGGTAAACCGTTCCGTGAACTGGGCGAAGTGAGCGGCGAATCCTGTCAGGCGACCAATCAGGACTCACCACCGAATATCCCGACTGCGCGTAAACGCATGCAGATTAATGCCGCAAAAATGAAAGCCAACGCGGTCCTGCTGCACAGCTGTGAAGTCAC
Source organism: Enterobacter sp. SST3 (assembly GCF_000286655.1). Lineage (NCBI taxonomy): Bacteria > Pseudomonadati > Pseudomonadota > Gammaproteobacteria > Enterobacterales > Enterobacteriaceae > Enterobacter > Enterobacter sp. SST3. The sequence continues at coordinate 3,947 of NZ_ALNS01000023.1, forward strand.
CAGCGGCACGCCGGGCTGCTACCGTCAGGCAGTCTGCATCGGATCTGCGCTGAACATTACGGCGAAATGAGTGCATTTCAGTTCGAGCAGATAGGCATCATCCACTCTCCTTATAAAGAGAAGTTCGCCGTGCCCCGCCAGCCCGGTCTTGTTACCAGCGGCAGCGGCGAGCTTCACCTGATAGCCCCTTACAATCAGGCTGATGCGGTGCGCGGGCTCGATGCCTTTAGCCATCTCTGGGTGGTGTTCGTGTTTCACCAGACGATGGAAGGCGGCTGGCGTCCTACCGTGCGTCCTCCTCGTCTTGGCGGAAATGCGAGAATGGGCGTGTTTGCGACTCGCTCGACTTTCCGTCCAAACCCGGTTGGCATGTCTCTGGTTGAGCTGAAAGGCATACGTTGCCAGAAAGATCAGGTGGTACTCGAGCTGGGTAGCCTGGATCTGGTCGACGGCACGCCGGTTATCGACATCAAACCCTATTTGCCTTTTGTCGAAGCTCTCCCGAACGCGCGTGCAAGTTATGCTCAGGATGCCCCCCAGGCGGACATGCCAGTCTGTTTTACCCCTGAGATAGACTCGCAGCTCAGTCAGCTGGAGAAACGCTATCCTCGTTTGCGGAATTTCATCACCGAAGTGCTGGCGCAGGACCCCCGTCCGGCCTACCGTAAAGAAGAGGAAGCAGGAAAAACGTACGCCGTCTGGCTGCTCGATTTTAACGTTCGCTGGCGCGTCACCGGGGCAGGTTTTGAAGTGTTTGCTCTTGAACCCAGGTAATTTTGTTCTCCTCTCTTTTGGCATCTTTGCCACACTGGTAAACTAAACCACTTTTTTTGTGTCAGGCTGGTGTTTCAGCCTGTTCCAATCGTCGAAATGGAACCGTAACAACATGCGTACTAGCCAATATCTGCTCTCCACTCTGAAGGAGACGCCTGCCGACGCCGAAGTGATCAGCCATCAGCTGATGCTGCGCGCCGGGATGATCCGCAAGCTGGCCTCCGGGTTATACACCTGGCTGCCGACCGGCGTGCGCGTCCTGAAAAAAGTCGAAAACATCGTGCGTGAAGAGATGAACAACGCCGGTGCTATCGAGGTGTCCATGCCTGTGGTTCAGCCCGCTGACCTGTGGCAGGAGAGCGGTCGTTGGGAACAGTATGGTCCTGAGCTGCTGCGCTTTGTCGATCGTGGCGAGCGTCCGTTCGTTCTCGGCCCAACGCATGAAGAAGTCATCACCGACCTGATTCGTAATGAGCTGAGCTCTTACAAACAGCTGCCGCTGAACTTCTTCCAGATCCAGACCAAATTCCGTGACGAAGTTCGCCCACGCTTCGGCGTCATGCGCTCTCGCGAATTCCTGATGAAAGACGCCTACTCTTTCCATACCTCTCAGGAATCCCTGCAAGAGACCTACGACAAAATGTACGCGGCATACAGCAAAATCTTCTCCCGCATGGGGCTGGATTTCCGTGCTGTGCAGGCCGATACCGGCTCCATCGGCGGTAGCGCATCCCATGAATTCCAGGTGCTGGCACAGAGCGGTGAAGACGATGTGATCTTCTCTGACTCTTCTGATTACGCGGCGAATATCGAGTTTGCAGAAGCACTGGCACCAAAAGAACCTCGTGCTGCCGCAACGCAGGAAATGACGCTGGTAGATACGCCAAACGCGAAAACCATTGCCGAGCTGGTTGAGCAGTTCAACCTGCCTGTCGAAAAAACCGTGAAAACGCTGCTGGTGAAATCCACCGAAGGAAGCGCTTACCCGCTGGTAGCCCTGCTGGTACGTGGCGATCACGAGCTGAACGAAGTGAAAGCAGAGAAGCTGCCGCAGGTCGCCAGCCCGCTGACGTTCGCGACGGAAGCGGAAATCCGCGCCGTGGTCAATGCTGGCCCAGGTTCTCTCGGTCCGGTGAATATGCCGGTTCCTGTTGTTATTGACCGCACGGTAGCCGCGATGAGCGACTTCTCCGCCGGTGCGAACATCGACGGTAAACACTACTTCGGCATCAACTGGGATCGCGACGTGGCGACGCCGGAAGTAGCAGACATCCGTAACGTGGTCGCAGGCGATCCAAGCCCGGACGGTCAGGGTACCCTGATGATCAAGCGCGGCATTGAAGTCGGTCACATCTTCCAGCTGGGTGATAAATACTCTCGCGCGCTGAACGCCGCTGTTCAGGGTGAAGATGGCCGTAACCAGATCCTGACCATGGGTTGCTACGGTATCGGGGTGACGCGCGTAGTAGCTGCTGCCATTGAGCAGAACTATGACGAGCGCGGCATCGTCTGGCCAGACAACATCGCGCCGTTCCAGGTTGCGATTCTGCCAATGAACATGCACAAGTCTTACCGCGTGCAGGAGCTGGCCGAGAAGCTGTACGCCGAGCTGCGTGCGCAGGGTATCGAAGTGCTGATGGATGACCGTAAAGAGCGTCCGGGCGTGATGTTTGCCGATATGGAACTGATCGGTATCCCACACACCGTCGTGATCGGTGACCGTAACCTCGACAGCGACGAGATTGAATACAAATACCGTCGCAGCGGCGAAAAACAGATGATCAAGACAGGCGAGATTCTTGATTACCTGGTGAAAGCCATCAAAGGCTAAACAAAAAACCCCGCTCAGGCGGGGTTTTTTAATGGCTCAGCGTCAGCTTATTTACTGTTACAGTCTTTACCCGCAACAAACTTCGCGTCTTTATCTGCCACCAGCGTTTTCACCATCTCTCCACTATCCGGGTTTGGCTCCAGCGTAAAGTGACCGTCCACCGTCAGCAATACCGGCTTGCTGTAATTGCCGCGCGCCACCGCGTAATCACGTTCAAGCTGCGCATTGTTTGCCACGCTGACCTTCTTACCGGTTGCGCAGTCGGTAAAGATCGCCGCATCCGCCATGTAGAAGTACATCCCCCGCATCGCCATCGGCGTCGCGGGCAGAGCCGCTTTTACCGGCGCCAGCGTGTAGTTGAACTGGGATTCAATTGGATTGCCTTCACGATCCAGCATCTCCATCCCCTCGCCTTTGGCGCGGAAATAAGTTTTCTCGCCAGCGGTATCCGTCAGAACCAGCTTCTCCGCCGTTCGCGCCCATGTTCCATAAGTTGCAAAAGAAGAAGGCTCTTTTGCGCCCTGATAGCGCTGGTTCATCACCCAAGTGCCGTCTTTTTGCAGGAACAGTGACGTTTCAATGCCTTCACAGTCCGCGCAAGGCAATACGCCGCGCCAGCTCTGCTGCATCGGTTTTAATTCTTCCGTCTGCGTGGGTTGTAAAACCTGCGTTTCGGAGCGGTTGTTACACCCGAAAAGCGCAAACAGCGTACTCACTGCCAGCGCTGACCATAATGCTTTTTTCACAATGAATTCCTTATGAAAAGTGTGTTCCCTTTCGTCACTCTGTGGGGCGACGAACTTTACCGCGTAGTGCTTTCACTGTGGATTTTTGGGCCTTCGAGGCCAGCCGACGCTCTTTCGATGCGCGGGTTGGCCGCGTTGCCCGGCGGCTTTTTTGTACTGCCGTTAATTCTTTGATGACCGCCACCAGCCTGGCTATCGCCGCTTCCCGGTTGAGCTCCTGGCTGCGGTATTCCTGGGCTTTGATCACCATCACGCCATCGCTGGTGATCAGGTGATGGCTGGCAGCAAGCAGACTTTCTTTATAATACTCTGGCAGGCTTGAGGCCCGAATGTCAAAACGCAAATGGATTGCCGTTGAGGCCTTGTTGACGTGCTGCCCACCTGCCCCCTGAGCACGGATGGCGGTGATCTCCAGCTCGTTGTCCGGAATGCTGACGTTTCGGGACAAGACGATCATGAGGCCGGTTGCCACGCCGTCAAATGAATTTCCAGATTATTCTGAGAACCAGAGAGCCAGATGGCACCGTCCTGAATCGTCGCCTGCAACACCATGGTCCGGCTGGCAAAGTCGCTCAGCTGCGCCAGTTGCTCATCATCCAGATACCAGACCGTGAGATTTTTAAACTGTCCGCACTTGCTTTTGTTTTGCTGCCACCAAATCTCCGCAGCGCGCTGATTATACGCGAATAAGGCCACTTCAGCGGACTGAGTGCAGGCCTTCTTAATTCTGCGCTCGTCCGGCAGTCCAAGTTCGATCCACAAATCGATACCCAGATGATCGTTGCGCAGCCAGGCTTCTGGCTCGTCTTCTGCGCTTAACCCACGGGTAAACTGCAGACGCTCGTCAGCGTACTTAATCCACGCCAGCAGGCGCAGCATCATGCGCTCCTGGGTTTCGGAGGGGTGGCGAGCCAGCGTCAGCGAGGCGTCCAGGAACTGGTTGCGATCGAGATCGGCCACATTGACCACTGCTTTATAAATTGTCGCTTTCAGCGCCATGAGAGAACTCCATTCGAATCAGGCGCTCATTGTAGCGAAAACCGCGGCAAAAGGCTGTTGTAGGGTGATAAATACACCGCTATCAAGGCGCTGATATTGCTTAAATGAGTATGGTATAGTCACCTTGCTAAACCGAGTTTATCTTCGTAGGCTTAATGATATCTCACAGTAAGTCAGTGCGCTGGCGGGAGGGGATGTGAATAATTATTGTGAGTTAATTCGCAAACGGTATGCGGAAATCGCCAGCGGAGATCTGGGGTATGTCCCGGACGCGTTGGGCTGTGTATTGAAAGTGCTTAATGAAGTGGCCTCTGATGAGAGCCTTTCAGAGTCGGTCAGGGAAAAAGCAGCGTATGCTGCGGCGAATTTACTGGTGAGCGATTATGTCGATGAATGATACTTATCAACCCATCAATTGTGATGACTATGACAACCTCGAACTCGCCTGCCAGCATCATTTATTACTGACGCTGGAGCTAAAAGATGGCGAAGTGTTGAAGGCGAAGGCCAGCGATCTGGTTTCACGTAAGAATGTGGAATACCTGATAGTGGAAGATGCCGGTGCGACGCGTGAGCTGCGCCTGGATAAAATAGCCAGCTTCAGCCACCCGCAAATCGGCACCGTCGTGGTGAGCGAATCCTGATGACATTAACGGGCAGCCTGGCTGCCCGTTACGCTTTCTGCCACTCAAACCTGACCCCCTCTTCCGCCCATCCCGCTTCCGTGATGAAAATGCCCGCAGCAGCAATCAATGTTTCACCATAGAACAGCAGCGGCGTGGTGTCGCGCAGCCACGGCGGCACGTTGCACTCCTGCCAGATTTTCTTCAGCTTGCGTCCCCCGTTGCGCCCGACAATATGCAGCATGCCGCCAGCCTTAAAGCGTACCGTTACCGGTTCTCCTGCCTCTGGCAGCCTCACATGACCAGACGGTATAAGAGAGACACGTCCTGCCTCACTGGGCAATATCAGCGGAAGCGCAGGAGAAAGCCAGTCGAGCACCACACTGGTCAGTGAGGGCGTTGATTTTACCCACCAGAGTTCCCCTTTGTAGCGCCTTACGTCAAAACCGTTCAGATGGACGCACGGGGAAGCATCCTCCCGCGCCAGGGCAACTTCGTCCCAGATACGGTTTAGCATCGCCCGCGACGGCATCGCGGCGTGATGAGAGGCCAGCCAGCGCCGTAGCAGCGCAGCGCGGCGCACCGGGCTCATCGCTTTCAGCGGTGCAATCGCCAGCGCTCCGTCTTCAGAAATCAGTTCAGCCAGCTCGTCACTCAACAGCTCGTCCAGCAGCGATTCCTGTTCGGCGCACAGCATAGCGCTTCTTGCCGTCGCGTCGGCGAAATGCGGCCAGCGCTCGCTCAATAGCGGGAGGACGCGCAGACGCAGAAAGTTACGGTCATAGCCGTCATCCTGGTTGCTCTCATCTTCAATCCAGCTGAGCTGATGTTCTCGCGCCCAGGCCTCAAGCGAGGCGCGCGTCTCGCCAAGCAGCGGACGCAGTAACGTTGTACCGGCAAACTCAGAACGCTCAGGCATGGCTGAAAGCCCTGCCGGTCCGCTGCCCCGCTTAAGCGCCAGCAGAAAGGTTTCACACTGATCGTCCCGGTGCTGGGCTGTGACCAGGGCTTCTCCTGTACGCAATGCCCCGGCAAAGGCGGCATAGCGGGCTTTACGCGCCTGCGCCTCAATGCCCAGCCCTTCCTCCGCAAGCGTGACGCGCTCGACGAGAAGCGGGATCGCCCACGCCGCACACAAGGCTTCGCAGTGCGCCACCCACTCCTCTGCGTGAGGACTTAATCCGTGATGAATATGTATCGCCCGCAGCTGGACGTCAGGCTCCCGATCGCGCCAGCACTTAAGGCGATGAAGCAGAACGGTGGAATCCAGGCCACCGCTAAACCCCACCAGCAGCTGGCGGTACGGTGAAACGGCGTGTGCGATAGCGGGTAAGGTCATAGGGAATTACACATAAAAAATGCCCGAACTGAGCGGGCATTATCACACAGGACGAAGATTACTGCTGATAAAGCTCCAGCGGCAGGCCGTCCGGGTCGTTGAAAAAGGTAAAGCGCTTGTCGGTGAACGGATCGACGCGGATTGCTTCACACGTCACGCCGTGCGCTTCCAGATGTTTTACTGCGCTATCCAGGTCATCGACGCTGAAGGCAAGATGGCGCAGACCGCAGGCTTCCGGACGGGACGGACGCGCAGGCGGAAAAGGAAAAGAGAACAGTTCAATCACATACTGCCCGTTTAACGCCAGGTCGCCCTTCCAGGAGTCGCGCTCCTCACGGTAGGCCTCGCTCAACAGCGTAAAGCCGAGAATGTCGCAGTAGAAGGCCTTACTCTTTGCGTAATCAGTCGCAATGATCGCAATATGATGAACAGCTTTTAAACCCAGCATAGCTTCTCCTTTTTATGATGCCTGAACGTTACAACCGAAAACCCGCACCTGGCAAGCGGTCACCCTTATTTTAGGACTCGCACCCAGTACACGCCGTTTTCGTCGCGCTTCGCACCGTGGATATCCGTCTCAAAACCGGGATAGTGACGCCCTACCGAACAGAGCATCAGCAGGAAATCGAGCACGGCCCGACTCTCTTCGGTAATCATCTCTCCCGGCATCAGGAGCGGTACGCCCGGCGGATACGGCAGGATCATGTTGGCCGATACGCGCCCAACCAGATTTTCCAGTTCGACGGTTTCGACCTCCCCCCTCACCTGGCGCTGCCATGCCTTGTGCGGGGTAAACTTCATCTCCGGCAACACATCGAACGCCTGTAGCATCAGACGCGGCAGATCGTGCTGACGGATCAGCCTGTGGATCCCCTGGGCCAGATCCTGAATACGCATATTGCGGTAGAAGTCAGGATCTTCCGCGTAGAGATCCGGCAGCATGTTCTTCACCCGCAGGTTGAGATCGTAGGCGCGCTTAAATTCCATCAGACCGCGGAGCAGCCCCATCGCCCGGGTTTTATCGATCCCGATACTGAACAGAAACAGCAAATTATAGGGGCCTGTTTTCTCCACCACCACGCCGCGTTCATCAAGGAATTTCGCCACCAGCGCAGCCGGGATCCCTTCCTCGCTCATCTTGCCCTGCTCATCCATACCCGGCGTCAGGATCGTCACCTTAACCGGGTCGAGGAACATATGGTCACTATCGGCATCCCGGAAGCCATGCCAGTCTTCGGCGGGCGAAACCGGCCAGCATTCTGCTTCATCAATCTCTTCCGGCTGCCAGATATCAAAGAACCAGCCGTCGGCTTCCTCTTTCAGCCGCTGAACCTCTTTACGGAAATGCAGTGCGCGCTCCACAGAGCGATTGATAAGACGTTTACCGGGATTGCCGCGCAGCATCGCCGCAGCCGTTTCGATAGACGCCACCAGCGGATAGCTTGGTGAGGTGGTGGTATGCATCATAAAGGCTTCGTTAAAGGTCTCTTCGTCGTATTCGCCTTTGATGTGAATCAGCGAAGCCTGGGAAAACGCGGCCAGCATTTTGTGCGTCGACTGCGTTTCGAAGAACACTTTACCCGGCACGCGTTCACCGCTCATGCCGCTTTTACCCGCGTAAATCGGATGGAAATTGGTGTACGGTACCCACGCGGAATCGAAGTGGATCGACGGCACGTCCAAAGTCTTTTTGATCCAGTCCGTGTTGTACAGCAGACCGTCATAGGTCGAGTTGGTGATCACCGCATGGACAGGCCAGCCTGCGCCGGGCACTGCCGCGACCTTGCGTTCAATGGCTTCATGCGTGAACTCCCGCCGCGGAATACCGCCAAGAATACCGAGCGCGTTGCGCGTGGGCGACAGCCAGAGCGGTACAACGTCGCTCATCATCAGCAGGTGCGCCAGCGATTTATGGCAGTTACGGTCAATCAGCAGGGTGCTCCCCGCAGGCGCGGCATACATTCCGACGATTTTGTTCGAGGTCGAGGTGCCGTTGGTCACCATATAGCTCTGCTCGGCCCCAAAGGTGCGGGCGATATACTCTTCAGCTTCCAGATGCGGTCCGGTATGATCCAGCAGAGAGCCTAATTCGGTGACTGAAATGGACACGTCTGCTTTCAGCGTGTTGCCACCAAAGAAATCATAGAACAGGCAGCCCACCGGGCTTTTTTGGTAGGCCGTTCCCGCCATATGCCCAGGCGTACAGAAGGTATATTTCCCCTCTTTCACGTAGGTGAAGAGCGCCCGGGTAAAGGGCGGAGTAATGTTATCGAGATATTCATTCGTGTATTGCTGAATGCGGGTCGCAATGTCTTCCGCCACGCCGAGGGAATATTCAAAGAACCACAGTGCCATACGCATATCATTGGCGCTGACGTCCATGGTTGAGTGGGTATTAATAAACGCGTACAGCGGGAGATATTCGTTCAGCTTGTTGATATCGCTGCACAGTTCGAGGTCATATTCATCCCAGTCGAAGATCACGCCGCAGATACGCGGGTTATGCTCGATGAACTTCAGCAGATCGGCGCTGTTGTGCGGCCAGATTAGCTGATACCCGCGCGACTGCAGGGCTTGCTCCAGCTCCTTAATCGGCTCGTCTTTATAGAAGACGCCGTGCGGCCCCATAATGGCAATGATGTTCACGGTCTACCTCCTTGAAAAACATTAGCTAAGCATAGTCCGGCTAAACCGCAGGTATAAAAAAAGCCGCAACAGTGTGCGGCTTTTCAGATAATTGTGAGGCTTACGCGTAGCCGTAGGTCATCAGACGCTGGTAACGGCGGTTGAGCAGATCTTCTTTGCTCAGCACGTCCAGGTCTGCCAGATCGGCCAGCAGCTGCGCTTTCAGGGACGCCGCCATCACTTCCGGCTTACGATGTGCCCCACCCAGCGGTTCAGGGATGATGGAATCGATCAGCTTAAGCTCTTTCAGACGCGGCGCAATGATGCCCATCGCTTCGGCAGCCAGAGGCGCTTTGTCAGCACTTTTCCACAGAATGGACGCACAGCCTTCCGGGGAGATAACGGAATAGGTGCTGTACTGCAGCATATTCACTTTATCGCCCACGCCAATCGCCAGCGCGCCACCGGAACCCCCTTCACCGATAACGGTACAAATGACCGGCACCTTCAGACGAGACATCTCGCGCAGGTTGCGTGCGATGGCTTCAGACTGACCGCGCTCTTCCGCGCCCACGCCAGGGTAGGCACCCGGGGTGTCGATGAAGGTGATGATTGGCATGTTGAAACGCTCAGCCATCTCCATCAGACGCAGGGCTTTACGGTAGCCTTCTGGGGCTGGCATACCGAAGTTACGACGGATTTTCTCTTTGGTCTCACGACCTTTCTGATGACCAATGATCATCACCGGGCGTCCGTCCAGACGCGCGATACCGCCTACGATAGCTTTGTCGTCAGCGTATGCGCGATCGCCTGCCAGTTCGTCAAATTCGTCAAACGCCAGGCGGACATAATCCAGGGTGTACGGACGCTGTGGATGGCGTGCCAGCTGGGCCACCTGCCATGCGCCGAGATCGGCAAAGATTTTGCGCGTCAGCTCTACGCTTTTCTCGCGCAGACGATGCACTTCTTCGTCGATGTTAATATCCAGTTTTTCATCCTGACGGCTTACCGCTGTCAGAGAATCGATTTTCGCTTCCAGCTCAGCAATCGGCTGTTCGAAATCAAGGAAATTCAGACTCATAGTATTCCTGTATTAGTCAAACTCCAGTTCCACCTGCTCCGAACCAATGAGGCCACGGAGATCGTTCAGTAAACGATCGCTCGGAGAGACACGCCACGTTGCACCAAAGCGCAACCGCGCACGTGCATCCGCCCTCTGATAGTAGAGATGTACTGGAATTGTCCCCGAGCGGTGGGGTTCCAGAGACTGACGGAGTCGGTTTAAAAGCTGGTCATCAATTTGCCTGTCCGTCAGCGAGATAGCAAGCCCGCGAGCATATTTTTCACGGGCTTCGTCAATGTCCATCACTTCGCGGGCGGTCATTTTAAGCCCCCCACTGAAGTCATCAAAGCTGACCTGTCCGCTGACGATAAGTATGCGGTCTTTTTCCAGCAATTGCTGGTATTTATCCAGCGCGTCGGTGAACAACATCACCTCCAGACGCCCGGAACGGTCATCCAACGTACAGATGCCGATACGATTGCCGCGCTTGGTGACCATAACCCTTGCAGCAATCACGAGCCCCGCAGCCGTGGTGATTTTACCACGTTCTGTCGGATGCATGTCTTTTAGCCTGTGGCCGCCGACATAGCGCTCAATTTCTTTAATGTACTGGTTGATCGGGTGACCCGTCAGGTACAAACCTAACGTTTCACGCTCGCCGTCCAGCACCACCTGTTCTGGCCACGGCTGGCAGTTGGAATAAGATTGCTCGATCTGCTCTGGCTCTTCCGCCAGCACGCCGAACATGTCCGCCTGACCAATGGCTTCCGCTTTCGCGTGCTGATCCGCCGCTTTCAGGGCGTCGCCCAGCGAGTTCATCAGCGCGGCGCGGTGCGGCCCCAGCCTGTCGAACGCGCCGGACATGATCAGTTTTTCCAGCACGCGGCGATTCAGCTTTTTGGTATCGGTACGGGCGCAAAGATCGAACAGCTCCCGGAAATACCCGCCGTTGTTGCGCGCTTCGATGATCGCCTCGATCGGCCCCTCGCCCACGCCCTTGATCGCGCCGATCCCGTAAACGATCTCCCCATCGTCATTGACGTGGAAATGGTAGAGACCTGAGTTAATATCCGGCGGCAGGATCTTCAGCCCCATGCGCCAGCACTCATCCACCAGGCCCACCACCTTCTCGGTGTTGTCCATATCGGCGGTCATTACCGCAGCCATAAACTCCGCAGGATAGTGTGCCTTCAGCCACAGCGTTTGATACGACACCAAAGCATAGGCGGCTGAGTGAGATTTGTTAAATCCGTACCCGGCGAATTTCTCCACCAGGTCGAAGATTTTCATCGCCAGCTCGCCGTCGACGCCGTTTTTCTTCGCCCCGTCTTCAAAGATGGAACGCTGCTTGGCCATCTCTTCCGGCTTTTTCTTACCCATCGCACGACGCAGCATGTCCGCGCCGCCAAGCGTATAGCCGGAAAGCACCTGGGCGATCTGCATCACCTGTTCCTGATACAGGATGATGCCATAGGTTGGCTCCAGTACCGGCTTCAGGCTTTCGTGCTGCCACTGAACGTCCGGGTAGGAAATCTCTTCGCGCCCGTGCTTACGGTCGATAAAGTTATCTACCATCCCTGACTGCAAAGGGCCCGGACGGAACAGGGCCACCAGTGCGATCATATCTTCGAAGCAGTCGGGCTGCAGGCGCTTAATCAGATCTTTCATGCCGCGGGATTCAAGCTGGAAGACGGCGGTGGTCTCCGAGCGCTGCAGCATGTCGAAACTTTTCTTGTCGTCCAGCGGGATGGCCGCGATATCCAGCGGCGGCTCGCCGTTCTTCTCGCGGCGGGCGTTGATCATCTCCAGCGCCCAGTTGATGATGGTCAGCGTACGCAGGCCAAGGAAGTCGAACTTCACCAGCCCGGCGTATTCTACGTCGTTCTTGTCGAACTGGGTGACCGGATGCTGGCCCGCTTCATCGCAATACAGCGGCGCGAAGTCGGTGATTTTGGTCGGGGCGATAACCACGCCCCCCGCATGCTTACCGGCGTTACGCGTGACGCCTTCCAGCTTGCGCGCCATGTCGATCAGCGCTTTGACCTCTTCGTCCGCTTCATAGATTTCCGGCAGCTGCGGTTCAGCCTCAAAGGCTTTTGCCAGCGTCATGCCCGGATCGGGCGGCACCAGTTTAGAGATGCGATCGACAAACCCGTACGGGTGGCCCAGCACGCGGCCCACGTCGCGGATAACCGCTTTCGCCGCCATCGTACCGAAGGTAATGATCTGCGATACCGCATCACGGCCGTACATATCGGCCACGTGCTCGATCACCTGGTCACGTTTCTCCATGCAGAAGTCAACGTCGAAGTCGGGCATCGAGACACGTTCCGGGTTGAGGAAACGTTCGAACAGCAGGTCGAATTCCAGCGGATCGAGGTCGGTAATTTTCAGCGCGTACGCCACCAGCGAGCCTGCGCCGGAACCACGGCCCGGTCCAACCGGCACGCCGTTATCCTTCGACCACTGGATGAACTCCATAACGATCAGGAAGTAGCCCGGGAAGCCCATCTGGTTGATCACCTGGAGTTCAATGTCCAGGCGTTCGTCATACTCCGGACGACGCTTTTTACGCTCTTCTTCATCCGGGAACAGGAATTCCAGACGCTCTTCCAGACCTTCTTTCGATTTCATGACCAGGAAATCTTCCGTGGTCATGTCACCCGTCGGGAACTGCGGCAGGAAGTATTCGCCAAGGCGGACGGTGACGTTGCAGCGCTTGGCAATCTCTACGCTGTTTTCCAGCGCTTCGGGGATATCGGAGAAGAGCTCACACATCTCCTCCTCGCTGCGCATGTACTGTTGTGCGGAGTAATTGCGCGGCCGCTTCGGATCGTCGAGGGTAAAGCCATCGTGGATCGCCACGCGAATTTCGTGAGCGTCAAAATCGCCCGCCTCAAGGAACCGAACGTCGTTGGTGGCCACTACGGGCAACCCGCGCTCCTCTGCGAGCGCCACCGCGGCATGAAGATAGCTCTCTTCATCCTGACGGCCGGTACGGATCAACTCCAGGTAATAACGATTCGGGAAATATTCTTCATAGAACGAGACGCATTGATCCACCAGCGCGCTGTTACCGCGCAGCAGGGATTTTCCGACGTCACCCATGCGGCCGCCGGAGATCAGCAGCAGCCCTTCGTTGAGCTCGGCCAGCCAGTCACGATCTATCCACGGCCCCAGCGCACCATATCCGCGCTGATAGGCTTTTGAGATAAGCAGCGTGAGGTTTTGGTAACCCGTGTTGTTCATCGCCAGCACGGAGATTTGCGTCAGTTCATCCCCGATGAGGTCGCTCTGCACGTGGAAGTCTGCGCCGACGATCGGCTTCATCCCCGCGCCGTGCGCCGTTCCGTAGAACTTCACCAGACCACACAGGTTGGTAAAATCGGTGATCGCCAGCGCAGGCATGCCAAGCGAGGCCGCCTTTTTTACCAGCGGCCCGGTCTTCGCCAGCCCATCGATCATGGAGTAGTCGCTATGCACCCGCAGGTGTACGAAACGTGGTTCAGCCATCTTCAGATTCCGCGTTACTTAATTGCTTGCGTAATGATTCAGGACACCCGTCCCAGGGCGCGTTTTACCGGGCCAAAACTGCGCCGATGGTGTTCGGTTGCGCCATGTTCAGCCAGCCTCTCCAGGTGGAAAGGTGTGGGATATCCCTTATGCTGGGCGAAACCATACTGAGGGTAAGTGAGGTCCAGCGCGGCCATTTCGGCGTCGCGTGTCACTTTGGCAATAATAGAAGCTGCGCTAATTTCTGCGACCCGGCTATCGCCTTTGACCACTGCCATTGAAGGCATGGGCAATGCCGGACAGCGGTTGCCGTCAATCAGGACATATTCAGGGGAAATTTTCAGCCCCGCCACCGCACGCTGCATCGCCAGCATCGTGGCATGCAAAATATTCAGCTCGTCTATCTCATGCGGTTCAGCACGCCCGAGGCTCCAGGCCAGCGCTTTCTCCTGAATCTCACTAAACAGCGCCAGCCGGCGCTTTTCAGACAATTTTTTTGAGTCATTCAGCCCGACGATCGGCCGAGCCGGATCGAGGATCACCGCAGCGGTCACCACGGCTCCCACTAACGGACCACGACCCACTTCGTCCACACCCGCCACAAGGTGGGTGTGAGGATAAACAAATTCCATCATTTTGCTAACTCCAGCACCGCATCGGCCGCTTGCTCATCAGCATTACAGCGGATCAGTTGATGCAGTTCGCGGAAGGTATCGTGCATCTGGTGGCTGGTTTTACCGTTGGCGAGCAGCGGCAGCAGGGCCTCCGCCAGCGCCTGCGGCTGGCATTCATCCTGCAGCAGCTCTTTCACCAGCTCGCGACCCGCAAGCAGGTTTGGCAGGGAGACGTAATCTGTTTTTACCAGACGTTTTGCCAGCCAGAAGGTAAACGGCTTCATGCGGTAACCGACCACCATCGGGCATTTCGCCAGCATACACTCCAGCGCCGCCGTGCCGGAGGCCAGCAGTGCGGCATCGCTCGCATACATCGCTTCCCGCCCCTGCCCGTCCAGAAGACGGACGTGAAGATCCGGGGCAACGTCAGCTTTGATGCGCTCAAACTGCTCGCGGCGTTTGGCATTCACCAGCGGCACGACCACTTCAAGATCGGGATAGGTCTGGCGAAGAAGTTGCGCTGTCTTAAGAAAATCGGCGCTCAGCATCTCAACTTCTGCGCCACGGCTGCCTGGCAGTAAGGCCAGACAGTGCACATCATGCGGGATGCCCAGCGCGTCGCGCGCCGCGTTTTTATCCGGATCCAGTGGCATCGCATCCGCCATGGTATGACCGATAAAACGGCACGGAACATTAAATCTGTCGTAAAACGCTTTTTCGAAAGGCAGGAAAGCCAGCACCAGGTGGGTGGACCGTCCGATTTTGAAAACGCGTTTCTGTCGCCACGCCCAGACGGATGGACTGACGTAGTGAATCGTCTTAATGCCCTGCTTTTTCAGATTCCCTTCGAGGGTAATGTTGAAATCAGGTGCATCGATACCGACAAACACATCGGGTTTGAGTTCGGTAAAGCGGCGGGTGAGATCGGCACGGATGTGCAGCAAACGGCGTAACCGTCCCAGCACCTCAACGATCCCCATCACGGCCAGCTCTTCCATTTCATACCAGGCTTCACAGCCTTCGGCCTGCATCAGCGGGCCAGCAACACCGACAAAGCGAGCATTGGGTACGCGTGCCTTAAGCGCACGGATGAGACCGGCACCAAGAATATCGCCGGAGGTTTCTCCGGCGACCAGGGCTATCGTAAGCGGACGACTGTCGACCATTAACGAATCAGACCCCTTGTTGAACGGTCAAAGAACTCCATGAACGCGTCCACTTCCGGGTGCTTTTTCGCCAGTTCGGCAATTTCCGGCTTCGCCTCTTCCAGCGTTTTACCGCTACGGTACAGCAGTTTGTACGCGTTGCGGATGGCAGTAATCGCTTCGCGACTAAAACCACGACGCTTGAGGCCTTCGATGTTCACGCCAAACGGCGTGGCATGGTTGCCCTGCGCAATCACATACGGTGGGACGTCCTGCGCCACACCGGAGCATCCGCCGACCATCACGTGCGCACCAATGATGCAGAACTGATGGACTGCGGTCATGCCGCCAATAATTGCGAAGTCATCAACTGATACGTGTCCTGCCAGCGTGGCATTGTTGGCAAGGATACAGCGGTCACCCACGGTACAGTCGTGCGCGATATGCGCATTCACCATAAACAGGTTATCGCTGCCCACCTTCGTCAACCCACCACCCTGTACTGTTCCACGATGAATGGTGACGCTTTCGCGAATACGGTTACGATCGCCGATTTCCACACGGGTCGACTCACCAGCATATTTCAGATCCTGGTTGACTTCGCCGATGGAGGCGAACTGATAGATCTCGTTATTGCAGCCAATGGTCGTGTGACCATTCACCACAACGTGAGATTTCAGCACTGTACCCTCACCAATTTCGACATGGGGTCCAACAATACAAAACGGGCCAATGTGGGCGTTAGCACCAACGATGGCACCCGTTTCCACAATGGCGGTAGGATGAATAAAGGCGGATTTATCAATCACGTATCAGGACTCCCGGCTACGAGCACACATCATCGTCGCTTCGCAAACAACTTTACCGTCAACCAGCGCTACGCCTTTGAAGCGAGTCAGGCCACGACGCGTTTTTTCAAAAGTGACTTCCATGATCATCTGATCACCAGGTACGACAGGGCGCTTAAAGCGCGCTTCGTCAATACCCGCGAAGTAATACAGCTCACCGGGTTCCAGTTTACCGACGCTTTTAAACGCCAGAATACCGGTAGCCTGAGCCATCGCTTCCAGAATCAACACACCCGGGAAGATAGGTTTACCAGGGAAGTGCCCCTGGAAGAACGGCTCATTCACGGAAACATTTTTCACTGCGCGCAGAAAACGACCTTGTTCAAAATCCAGCACACGGTCTACCAGCAGAAACGGGTAGCGGTGCGGCAGAAGTTCTAAAATCTCTTCAATATGCAGAGTATGAGTGTCAGTAGTCAAAATACTCTTCCTGTCAAAATGTACTGATAACAATAATAACACGGCCTGCCGGTTTATTAGAAAGCCGACAGGCCGGGAAAAATAGCGTTAAACGGATGACGCTTAGTCTTGTTGATCGATCTTGCGCTCAAGGGACTTGAGGCGCTTGCTCATATCATCAATGTTCATCACCAGAGCTGCTGTTTTACGCCATACCTTGTTGGGCTGGAGCGGAATGCCGGAGGAATAGACGCCAGGTTCAGTGATAGGACGCATTACCATGCCCATTCCCGTCACGGTCACCTTGTCGCAGATTTCCATATGGCCATTAATCACGCTCGCACCGCCAATCATGCAATAACGGCCAATTTTCAGGCTGCCCGCCATGATGACGCCACCCGCAACCGCGGTATTGTCGCCAATCACAACGTTATGCGCAATCTGGCACTGGTTATCGATGATAACACCATTGCCAATGATCGTGTCGTCAAGCGCGCCACGGTCAATGGTGGTACAGGCGCCGATCTCCACGCGATCGCCAATAATAACGCGACCAAGCTGCGGGATCTTAACCCAGTTACCGCGATCGTTAGCGTAACCAAAGCCATCAGAACCAATCACGGTACTGGACTGGACGAGGCAGTTTTCGCCAATTTCAACGTCATGGTATACGGACACATTCGCCCATAAACGGGTCCCGGCGCCGATTTTCGTATTTTTCCCAACGAAGCAGCCCGGGCCAATGACGACGTTATCGCCCAGCTCGACGCCGGATTCGATAACCGCATTCGCACCAACGGCGACGTTGTTACCCAGCCTGGCCGTCTCATCAATCGCTGCGCTGGCAGCAATGTTCTGGGCCGGTTGCGGCGTGGTATCAAGAATTTGAGCCATGCGGGCATACGTCAGGTAGGGGTTTTTCACTACCAGCGCGCTTACAGTGGCAAATGGAAGATCGTCCTGCGTCAGAACAACAGCTGACGCCTGGCATTGAGCCAGTTGCTCACGGTACTTAGGGCTTACCATGAAGGTAATCGTGCCAGCTTTAGCAGATTGCATGGACGCAACAGCGGTGATGACGATATCGCCATCACCGTGTAATTCTGCATCCAACTGCTGAGCTAAATCAGCCAGTCGAATTGAAGGCATTACTTATTTAACCTGTTTCAGAACGTCAGCAGTGATGTCTTTAACATCTTTGCTGTTGAAAGCAACGGCGTTCGCATCAACAACCAGATCGATGCTCTGATCGGCAGCCACTGCTTTAACAGCGGTCTGAATGCGAGTCACCAGCTTGCCGCGTTCTTCGTTAGAACGACGCTGACGATCCTGCTCGAAAGCCTGCGCTTTCTGGGAGAACGCCTGGCGCTGAGCCATTACGTCTTTTTCCAGCTTGCTGCGGTCGCTTGCCTTCATGGTAGAACCATCACGCTGCAGACGCTGCATTTTGGACTGAAGATCGTTTTCCATACCCTGCAGTTCGCTTGCACGGCCTTTGAATTCGTTTTCCAGCGTCGCAGAAACACCTGTTTTCTGTGCAACCTGCTGGAACAAATTACCCATGTTGACGATTGCAATTTTGTCTGCTGCCTGAGCAGAAGTTGCCATCGCTAAACCGAGACCTGCAGCTAATAACCACTTTTTCACAATTAACTCCTTACCATCCCATTGGCACCAGAAGGTACCGTTCTTTGCGTGGCAAGGCGACCGTATTACCGATCGCCAGTTGTCAGCGCTACACTGCCAACGCATTCCTTTGCAGCGGATTATTACCAGGTTTTACCAATGTTAAACTGGAATTGCTCCGCTTTGTCTCCATCATATTTCTTAAACGGCTGGGCGTAAGAGAAGACCAACGGCCCCAGCGGTGACATCCATTGTAATGCGATACCGGCAGACATGCGAATATTGCTCGGATCGCTGTAGTCAGGAACGCCAGCTGCACGCATCTGGGCAGTGTTCTCCCAGTTGGTATCCCACACCGTACCCGCATCCCAGAAGAAGGATGTACGGACGGAGTTCGCATATTTATCACTAATAAACGGCGTTGGCGTGATGAACTCCAGGCTCGCCACGGCCATAGCGTTACCGCCGACTGCGTCATCAGAACTACAGACTTCTGATGAGGAAGACTTATCGCAGTTATCTTTGTCGTTCCCGCCGTAGTAAACCGCTTTCGGACCAATGTTGTTGGACTGGAAGCCACGAACGGTACTGGAACCACCGGCATAGAAGTTTTCATAGAACGGCATCTCTTTGCCGCCTAAACCATCACCATAACCCCAACGGGTACGACCCAGAACCACCCACTTGTGATCGTCATCGATCGGGAAGTAGGACGCAGTATCGAGCGTCACCTTATAGAACTCGTTATCGGAACCCGGGACGGTAACTTTACCGTTCAGGTTGACGCGAGAACCTTCCGTTGGGAAGTAACCACGGTCGAGACGGTTATAGGTCCAGCCGTAGTTGAAGGTGAAGTCATCTGCAGCGAAACCGTTGTTATCGCTGTTTTTGCTCGCCGACTGGCCAATAGAGTCCAGGTAACGCCACATGGCCACCTGCGGTTGCATATTGGACAGGTCGTTATGCACGTAACCTAAGCCCGCTCGCAGGGTGTTGTATTCGTTAATCGGGAAGCCAAGCGTTCCGTCCACACCGTAACTCTTGTTGGTGTAAGAGGACAGATCCGCATCGTCGGCTTTAAAGTCGTTATAGAAGATACGACCGCCCAGGCTCACACCGTCAACGGTGAAGTATGGGTTCGTTACAGAGAACTCAGAGTAGGTCTGATAGTCGTTTTTGGTACCGTTAATTCCGACAGAGTAACCCGTACCCAGCCAGTTATCCTGCTGCACGCCAACCTGGAAGCTGACGCCGCTTTCAGTACCGTAGCCCACACCAAAGTTAAAGCTACCGGTGTTACGCTCTTTCACTTTATAAACGACATCAACCTGATCCGGGCTGCCCGGTACGCGCTGGGTATCAGTATCAACCGTTTCAAAATAGCCCAGACGGTTCAGACGCTCTTTACCCTGATCAACGAGATCGCTACCTAACCATGCGCCTTCCATCTGACGCATTTCGCGACGCAGAACGGAGTCTTTGGAGGTGTCGTTACCGACGAAGCGGATCTTACGCACGTAGAAACGGTTACCCGCGTCAACATTCACGTGCAGCTTAACGGTTTTATCCGCGTCATTGATTTCCGGCTGAGTCTGTACGCGCGGATAGGCATAACCATAGCGGCCGAGCAGCTTCTTAATGCTGTCTTCCATTTTGGTGACTTTGGATCCGCTATAGAGATCGCCTGGCTGAATTTTGGTCAGCGATTCGATTTCAGCAGAATGCCCCGCCAGGTTACCGCTCACCTCAACACCCGAAAGCTTGTACTGATCGCCTTCCGTGATGTTGATCGTAATGTAGATGCCTTTCTTGTCCGGCGTCAGGCTCACCTGCGTCGAGTCGATGTTGAAACGCGCGTAACCACGATCCAGATAGTAGCTGCGCAGGGTTTCAAGGTCGCCCGCCAGTTTCTGTTTCTGGTATTTGCGATCGCCCACCACGTTCCACCATGGCACTTCATCGCGAAGCTGGAAGGTGGAGATCAGTTCGTCAGTGCTGAACGCGTGGTTACCCACAATGTTGATCTGCTGAATCTTCGCAGAGACACCTTCCTGGAAGACCAGCTTCAGGTCAACACGGTTACGCGGCAGCGGAGTCACAACCGCTTTCACGCTGGCGCTGTATTTACCGACGCTGTAGTAGAAGTCTTCCAGACCTTTTTCAATGTCTGAAAGGGTTGTGCGGTCCAGAGACTCACCCACACGAACACCGGATGCTTCAAGGTTTTGCTTGAGCATGTCATCTTTCACCGACTTGTTACCGGAGAAAGTGATACTGGCGATCGTTGGACGTTCTTTTACCTGTACCAGCAGGGTATCACCATCACGCAGGACGCGGACATCCTCGAAGTTGCCGGTGGCAAACAGAGCACGGATGGTATTACTGATATCATCATCATTAACCGTATCGCCGGGGCGCACAGGCATACTGAGGAGGGCCGCACCAACGGCGACACGCTGAAGGCCTTCGAAATGAATGTCTTTCACTACGAACCCGTCAGCACCGTATACGGTGGCGCTGCTAAACAGCAGCGACGCTATGAGCAACTTTTTCATCGCCATCGTTATTATGCGTTCTTCCTAACTAACTCTCTTACAACCGAGAGAAATCATTGAAAAGTGCAAGCCCCATTAACAGCACCAGCAAAATCGAGCCAATGCGATAACTAAAGTCTTGAACTCGCTCGGATACCGGCCCGCCTTTTAGCTTTTCAATCGCTAAAAACAGCAGATGACCCCCGTCTAAAACGGGAAGCGGGAACAGGTTGATTATCCCAAGGTTCACGCTAATGAGCGCGAGGAACATGAGATAGTAAATCACCCCGAATTCCGCTGACATCCCAGCCCCCTGGGCAATCGAAATTGGCCCACTGAGGTTGTTCAGTTTCACATCACCGGTTATCAATTTCCCCAACATGTTGACCGTCAGCTTCATCAGTTGCCATGTTTTATCCGTGGCTTCAAGGATGGCGCTGAACGGCCCATACTGGCGTATTGTCTTGTACTCATCTGGCAGCGGGATCACTTTTGGCACAACGCCTGCAAACCCTTCTGCCTTCTTGCCGACCGACTTCGTATCCGGGATCAGCGTCAGCGAAAGCGGACTGCCTTGCCTTTCAACTTCCAGCGCGAGAGACGTACCCGGATTATCGCGCACCAGAGTAACAAAGGTCATCCACTCTGTTAATGGTTGACCATCGACTTTAACGATCCTGTCGCCTGCTTGCAAACCCGCTTTGCTCGCCGCCGAGTTTGCCTGTACTTCGGCTAATACCGGCTCGATCTGCGCGCCGCGCGGACGAATGCCCAGCGCAGCGACGGGATCCTCTTTGTCTGGCTCGAAACGCCATTGACGTAAATCGAGCACTTTGTCCTGACGGGCGTCTGACCCAAATGGCGATACGCTGATGGTGGTCTGCGGATCGCCAATTTTAGCAACCAGCTGCAGTCGCACGGCATCCCAATCAGGGGTTTCGATGCCATCAATCGCTTTAAGTTCCATCCCGGATGTAATTTGCGCACTCGCCGCGATGGAGTTGGGGGCAATGTCACCTACTACCGGACGCACGCCAGGGACGCCGATGATAAACACCAGCCAGTAAGCGAAAATCGCAAAGATGAAGTTGGCTACCGGTCCGGCAGCGATGATGGCGGCGCGTTGTCCAACGGTTTTATTGTTGAATGCGCTGTGTCGCAGTTCAGGCGCGACAGGCTCGACGCGTTCGTCGAGCATTTTGACGTAGCCGCCCAGCGGGATAAGGGCGATGACAAATTGCGTACCGTGGCGGTCGGTGCGCGTCCAGAGTGATTTACCAAAACCGATGGAAAACCGCTCTACGCGCACGCCACAGCGGCGAGCAACCCAGAAATGGCCAAATTCATGCACGGTAATCAGTACACCCAGTGCAACTATGAACGCCGCCAGATTCCAGAGAATGCTCAGCATAAAACCTTCCGTTAAATCGTCCCGAATACCAGTAAAAGCAAACACGCAAACACTGGAACAGCCGCTGTCAGGCTATCAATGCGATCCAGTATACCGCCATGCCCTGGAATCAGGTGTCCACTGTCCTTAATCCCTGCTTCACGCTTGAACATACTTTCGGTTAAATCACCGAGCACGGAGGCAAGCGCAGCAAAAATCGAGCACACCAGCAGTATTGATGGTGCCACTTCAAGATTCGCCCAGACGCCGTAGCCCCAGGAGATGATCGCGGCCGTAAACAAACCGCCGATAAATCCTTGCCAGGTTTTGCCCGGAGAAACCTTCGGTGCCAGCTTATGTTTGCCAAACAGTTTACCAAACATATAGGCCCCGGAGTCAGCCCCCCAGACGAGAATCATCACATAAAGCAGCCAGATCGCACCGCTGTAGTGGTTTTCGTCGTAGTGCCAAGCGCGCAGCGCAACCATACCCCAGAAAAAAGGAATAATGGTGAGCAAACCAAAAATCAGTCGCAGCACTTTTGAATGACGCCACAACGCCGCGGAGCCGGGATAAAACAGCACCAACAACAGCGCGGCAACCCACCAGGCCAACGATATCCACAAGGAACCAGCCACCAGAGGCTGATGAATATCATGATGATATTCAGGCAACGTGAACAGCATTACGGCCAGGATAAAGCCACAAAGTACCGCAAGCCATACTCGCTGCGTACGCGAGGTAAAGCCGCTAAACTGTCCCCATTCCCACGCGGCGAGCATGCACACCACCAGCGTAACAATAGCGAATCCCACCGGGGGCAGTAAAAACAGCGCCGCAATGACAATGGGTATTAATACAAAAGCGGAAATCAGGCGATACTTCAGCAAAAGCTACCCCCATCAGGCGTTGTCGCCACCAGGCTCGGTGCCGCCGAAACGACGCTCTCGATTGGCAAAGGCATGCAGCGCACCTTCAAAGTCTTGTTCATCAAAATCGGGCCAAAGAACATCTGTAAAGTAAAGTTCGGCATAGGCAATTTGCCATATCAAAAAGTTACTTATGCGATGTTCTCCCCCTGTCCTAATTACTAAATCCACAGGTGCCAGTTCATTCATGCAGATTTGCTTGCTCAGCGCTTCTTCATCAATTTGGTCGGGTCTCAACAGCCCTTCCTGAACCTGTTCGGCGAGATGCCGAACGCCCTGGATAATATCCCAGCGTCCGCCGTAATTCGCCGCAATATTCAGCGTCAGACCGGTATTATTTTCAGTCAGCGCCTCTGCTTTACGAATCCGTTCCTGCAAACGTGAGTTAAAACGACTGGTATCGCCAATGATACGCAGGCGGACGTTGTGGCGGTGCAGGCTTTTTACTTCGCTGTCTAGCGCCCACACAAACAATTCCATCAACGCAGTCACTTCCTGCAGCGGTCGATTCCAGTTTTCACTGCTAAAAGCATAGAGCGTTAACGCATCAATGCCGTTATTGGCGGCAAAAGAAACGGCGCGGCGAACGGATTTCGCCCCAGCTTTATGCCCAAAGGCTCGTATCTTCCCTTGTCTTTTCGCCCAGCGGCCATTGCCATCCATAATGATTGCTACATGACGGCAGCCATGAGCTGGCAAGTTTTCGCTTATTGGTTGATTCGCAGACAACATAACGCGTTTTTTGTCCCTGAAAAGGATTTAACGGTACTCAGGAATACTGAAGCCGATACATAAAAAAGCCGTGTCAAACCACGGCTCACCTGACCACGTAAAGTCAAATACCTGCGATCAGGTGGCGCAGACTATATCACTGAAGCCCAACGCTAACAAATAGCACGACGACTAGTGGTTGCTTTATCACCAGCTTGCGAGACGTGTCACCTGTTGGCGCGCAATATTACGCGCAGCTGCATCCACCGTCAGCACCTCTTCCACGCTCTGTGGTTCGCGCAAATCCATCATCTCCAGTACCGATAAATTTAACGCCGCAATATCGGTAAAACGAATTTGCTGATTCAGAAATGCTTCAACGGTAATTTCATTGGCTGCGTTCAGTGCCGTTGTCGCCGCCTGCCCCTGGTCAAAGGCCGTCATTGCAAGCTTCAGACAAGGGTAACGGTCATAGTCTGGTTCACTGAACGTCAGGGAACTTAGCTTGCAGAAATCAAGCGGCTTCACGCCGGACTTCACTCGATTCGGCCACGCCATGGAATGGGCAATCGGCGTACGCATGTCCGGCTCGCCCAGCTGCGCCAGCACGCTGCCATCCTGATAACGCACCATCGAATGAATCACCGATTGCGGGTGAATCAGTACTTCCATCTGTTTCGCTGACGCATTAAACAGCCAGCGCGCTTCAATGTATTCCAGACCTTTGTTCATCATGGTGGCAGAGTCAACGGAGATTTTACGCCCCATCGACCAGTTCGGATGACGGCACGCCTGATCCGGCGTCATCGCACGCAGTTCAGACAGTGGCGTTTCACGGAACGGGCCACCAGACCCGGTAAGCAGAATCGACACGACGCCATTCTGCTCCAGGTCAGCGTACCCCAGGTTCTGTTGAAAAGGTTGCGGTAAACTCTGAAAAATCGCGTTGTGCTCGCTGTCGACGGGCAAAAGACGCGCCCCGCGCTGCTTCACCGCCTCCATGAACAGGCGTCCGCAGGTGACCAGCGACTCTTTATTGGCCAGCAGAACGTCCTTACCGGCATCAATCGCGGCAAGCGTCGGCAATAATCCTGCCGCCCCGACAATGGCCGCCATCACCTGATCCACCTCATCCAGCGCCGCCATCTCGCAGGCCGCCTGTTGGCCACTCAGCACCTCGGTTCGACTGCCCTTCTCAAGCAGCTGTGCTTTCAGCAGGCGCGCGCTCTCTTCGTCATCCATCACCGCATAGCGGGGCGTAAACTCCAGGCACTGCTCAACCATTCGCTGCACATTCTTACCGGCCACCAGCGCTGTCACGGTGTAAAGTTCAGGATTATGGCGAACAACGTCGAGAGTGCTGCAACCAATAGAGCCGGTTGAGCCAAGGAGTGTTAAATGCTTCATGAGATGCCCGAAAAGTTAGACCAGATAAAAGCAAAACGCCGCCAGCAAGACCCAAAGTCCCTCTGAACGGCGTTTATCAGTGTACGACAGAAATCAGAACTGCATCAGTTCCGCTTCTTTATCTGCCAGCGCCGCATCAATTTTCTTGATGGCAGCGTCAGTCATTTTCTGAATGTCGTCCTGAGAACGACGATCGTCATCTTCACTGATCTCTTTTTCTTTCAGCAGCGCTTTGACTTTATCATTCGCGTCGCGACGGACGTTACGCACGGATACACGACCCTGCTCAGCTTCGCCACGTACCACTTTGATCAGGTCTTTACGACGCTCTTCGGTCAGCGGTGGCAGTGGAACGCGGATGTCAGCACCCGCAGAGCTTGGGTTCAGACCGAGGTCAGACGCCATGATCGCTTTCTCAACCGCCGGGCCCATAGAACGATCGAATACGTTGATTTTCAGCGTACGGGTATCTTCTACCGTCACGCTCGCCAGCTGACGCAGAGGGGTTGGCGTACCGTAGTACTCGACGATGATGCCATCCAGCAGGCTTGGGGAAGCACGGCCAGTACGGATTTTGCTGATTTGGGTTTTGAACGCTTCTACGCATTTTTCCATGCGTACTTCAGCATCTTTTCTGATGTCGTTAATCACGTTACGAATCCTTGAAAACTTGTCTCAGGCAGACTATCCGCCAGCACAGCGCTACAGGTGTGCTAAGTATAGTCGCGTTTAATTCATGACAACGCCAAAGGCGCGCCCGGGTAAGATACCACTACAAAATAAAGCGGAATCTTACCTGTATTTATCGTCAACGGAAATTATTCCGTGATCAAAGTGCCTTCTTTTTCGCCCATGACCACGCGACGCAGTGCGCCAGGTTTGTTCATGTTGAAGACACGAATTGGCAATTTGTGGTCGCGAGCCAGCGTGAAGGCGGCAAGATCCATCACTTTCAGCTCTTTATCCAGCACTTCGCTGTAGCTCAGCTGATCGTACATGGTGGCAGAAGGATCTTTTGCCGGGTCGGCAGTAAACACGCCATCGACTTTGGTCGCTTTCAGTACCACATCAGCTTCGATCTCGATACCGCGCAGGCAGGCAGCGGAATCGGTCGTAAAGAACGGGTTACCCGTACCGGCGGAGAGGATCACCACGCGGTTGTTGCGCAGCAGGCTGATAGCTTCTGCCCAGCTGTAATTATCGCATACGCCATTCAGGGGGATCGCGGACATCAGGCGGGCGTTCACATAGGCGCGATGGAGCGCATCACGCATCGCCAGGCCATTCATCACGGTTGCCAGCATACCCATGTGGTCGCCCACAACGCGGTTCATCCCCGCTTTCGCCAGACCAGCACCACGGAAAAGGTTGCCACCGCCAATGACCACGCCAACCTGGATGCCCAGTTCGACCAGTTCTTTGATTTCCTGTGCCATGCGATCAAGGATGCTTGCGTCAATACCGAAGCCTTCCGATCCCTGCAGCGCTTCGCCACTCAGCTTAAGCAGAATGCGTTTGTACACGGGTTTTGCATTGGTAGCCATGTTTCTTTCCTGAGACTGTCAACGATTAAGATGGGGGTTAATTCTGGCGACATGATATGCCGCAAATCAGTACAGCGATACTGGAGCCTGTCTGATTTCATGTGACGGGTGACAAAAAGAAGCCGCCCTCAGGCGGCTCCTTTTCAATCATTAAGACTGCTTGGACATTGCAGCAACTTCTGCTGCGAAGTCAGTCTCAACTTTCTCGATGCCTTCGCCCACTTCGAAGCGGATGAAGCCAGTTACGTCAGCGTTGTGCTCTTTCAGCAGCTGAGCAACAGATTTGCTTGGGTCCATTACGAATGGCTGGCCAGTCAGAGAAACTTCGCCGGTGAATTTCTTCATGCGGCCTTCAACCATTTTCTCTGCGATTTCTTTTGGTTTACCAGACTGCATCGCGATGTCCAGCTGAACCTGGTACTCTTTCTCTACCACTTCAGCAGACACGTCTTCTGGCTTAACGAATTCTGGCTTGCTTGCAGCGATGTGCATTGCCAGCTGTTTAACCAGCTCTTCATCAGCGCCTTTAGCCGCAACCAGAACACCGATACGAGCACCGTGCTGGTAAGAGCCCAGAACGTCGCCTTCCAGAGAAGCAACGCGACGGATGTTGATGTTCTCACCGATTTTAGCAACCAGCGCAACACGCTCTTCTTCGAACTGTGCTTTCAGAACTTCAACGTCAGTGATTTTGCCAGCAACCGCTGCGTCCAGAACTTTGTTAGCAAATGCCTGGAAACCACCATCTTTAGCAACGAAGTCAGTCTGGCAGTTAACTTCCAGAATGATGCCGTAGTTGCCGTCGATCTTAGTGATGATCACGCCGTCAGCAGCAACGTTGCCTGCTTTTTTAGCTGCTTTGATCGCACCGGATTTACGCATGTTTTCGATTGCCAGCTCGATGTCGCCGTTCGCTTCAGTCAGCGCTTTTTTGCAATCCATCATGCCTGCGCCAGTACGCTCGCGCAGCTCTTTTACCAGGGATGCGGTAATTTCAGCCATTCTTAAATCCTCGGGAGATGTGAACTGCCCGGCCGGGGGCCAAACAGTGTAAATTGAAAAAAGGGGCCGGTAATGGGCCCCTATTCATACACGGTACTAATAAGGGGTAAAACCTTATTATTCAGCTTCTACGAAGCTTTCTTCCGCCTGAGAAGCCAGATCCTGGGAACGGCCTTCACGAACGGTAGCAGCTACAGCGCTCAGGTACAGGCTAACAGCACGGATTGCGTCGTCGTTACCCGGGATAACGAAGTCAACACCGTCCGGATCGGAGTTGGTATCAACGATAGCGAATACCGGGATACCCAGGTTGTTAGCTTCTTTGATAGCGATGTGCTCGTGGTCTGCATCGATTACGAACAGCGCGTCTGGCAGGCCGCCCATATCTTTGATACCGCCCAGGCTGTTTTCCAGCTTGTCCAGTTCACGAGTGCGCATCAGCGCTTCTTTCTTAGTCAGCTTGTCGAAAGTACCGTCCTGAGACTGGGTTTCCAGATCTTTCAGGCGCTTGATGGACTGACGAACAGTTTTCCAGTTGGTCAGCATGCCGCCCAACCAGCGATGGTTCACGAAGAACTGGTCGCAGCTGTTAGCAGCATCTTTCACAGCTTCGCTTGCAGCGCGCTTAGTACCAACGAACAGAATCTTACCTTTACGGGAAGAGATCTTGTTCAGCTCAGCCAGGGCTTCGTTGAACATTGGTACAGTTTTCTCAAGGTTGATGATGTGAACTTTGTTACGTGCGCCGAAGATGAAAGGCTTCATTTTCGGGTTCCAGTAACGGGTCTGGTGACCAAAGTGAACACCAGCCTTGAGCATGTCGCGCATGGAAACAGTTGCCATGTTTAAAACCTCTATATTGAAAGTTGGGGTTATGCCTCCACGTATCCCATATTACCGACCCCGAAGGGCACCCCGGAATATGTGCCGATACGTGTGTGTTGTTACACAAAGTGAGATTTGTCGCTTCCGTCCAGCCTGTGTATCTGAGATGGATCGGAAGTCCGGCGCGCTTTATACCACAAAACACGACCAGAAACCAACAGTTGTTGGCGGAGTGTGCTGTTAATGATTCTCAATTTGGCACGGAGCGTGCCTGACTGATACCATTGACGACACTTAGACTAGTATTGTCGAAAAAATCGACACCGATGGACAGATTACATGGCTATCTCTATTAAGACACCTGAAGAAATTGAAAAGATGCGCGTCGCCGGTCGTCTGGCCGCGGAAGTGCTGGAAATGATCGAGCCGTTCGTGAAGCCGGGCGTCAGCACGGGTGAACTGGACCGCATCTGTAACGACTATATCGTGAACGAGCAGCACGCGGTTTCCGCCTGCCTCGGCTACCACGGTTTCCCAAAATCCGTCTGCATCTCTATTAATGAAGTGGTGTGCCACGGCATTCCTGACGATGAAAAACTGCTGAAAGACGGCGATATCGTCAACATCGACGTGACCGTCATTAAAGACGAGTACCACGGTGACACCTCAAAAATGTTCATCGTTGGCAAGCCGACCATCCTGGGCGAGCGCCTGTGCAAAGTCACCCAGGACAGCCTCTACCTGGCGCTGAAAATGGTGAAGCCGGGTATTCGCCTGCGTACTATCGGCGCCGCAATTCAGAAATTTGTGGAAGCGGAAGGGTTCTCCGTGGTGCGCGAATACTGCGGTCACGGTATTGGCCGCGTCTTCCATGAAGAGCCGCAGGTTCTGCACTACGATGCAGACGACGGCGGCGTTGTGCTGCAAAAGGGCATGACCTTCACCATTGAACCGATGGTCAACGCCGGTGACTACCGCATCCGCACCATGAAAGACGGCTGGACCGTGAAAACCAAAGACAGAAGCTTGTCTGCCCAGTACGAGCATACTATTGTGGTAACAGACAACGGCTGCGAAATTATGACGTTGCGCAAGGATGACACCATCCCGGCGATACTGACGAACATTGAGTGATAAGAAGCCGGCAAATGCCGGCTTTTTTAATGGCGATAGCTTTTTCTTATGGGTGGCGCACGATGAGTAATCTTTTACCCGAACAGTATGCTAACACAGCCCTTCCCACCCTCCCCGACCAGCCCGATAACCCGGGCGTCTGGCCGCCGCACGAGCTGACCTGCGCGCATATTAAAGCCCATATG
This sequence comes from Enterobacter sp. SST3, assembly GCF_000286655.1. Lineage (NCBI taxonomy): Bacteria > Pseudomonadati > Pseudomonadota > Gammaproteobacteria > Enterobacterales > Enterobacteriaceae > Enterobacter > Enterobacter sp. SST3. Next base: position 33,753 of record NZ_ALNS01000023.1, read on the forward strand.
GATGTTTTCCATCGCTGGCTGGGTAGCGCGTTCGATGCAGGCGTATCTGCCGAGCAGCTCATTGAGGCGCGCACCGAGTTTATCGACCAGCTCCTGCAGCGTCTGTGGATCGACTACGGTTTCGGGCAGGTTAGCGACGTCGCGCTGGTTGCCGTCGGGGGCTATGGCCGCGGTGAGCTGCATCCGCTTTCCGATATCGATCTCCTGATCCTAAGCCGCAAAAAGCTGCCGGACGAACAGGCGCAAAAAATCGGCGAGCTTCTGACCCTGCTCTGGGACGTGAAGCTGGAAGTCGGCCACAGCGTTCGCACCCTGGAAGAGTGTCTGCTGGAAGGGCTATCGGACCTGACCGTTGCCACCAACCTGATTGAAACCCGTCTGCTGATTGGCGACGTCGCGCTGTTCCTGGAGCTGCAAAAACACATCTTCAGCGACGGCTTCTGGCCGTCAGAAAAGTTCTTCGCCGCGAAGGTCGAGGAGCAAAACCAGCGCCACCAGCGCTACCACGGCACCAGCTATAATCTTGAGCCGGACATTAAAAGCAGCCCCGGCGGCCTGCGCGACATCCACACGTTACAGTGGGTCGCCCGTCGTCACTTTGGCGCCACCTCGATGGACGAGATGGTCGGCTTTGGCTTCCTGACCGAGGCCGAGCGTAACGAGCTCAACGAGTGTCTGCACCTGCTGTGGCGCATCCGCTTTGCCCTGCATCTGGAGGTCACCCGCTACGATAACCGCCTGCTGTTTGACCGTCAGCTCAGCGTAGCGCAGCGGCTGAACTATCAGGGCGAAGGCAACGAGCCGGTTGAGCAGATGATGAAGGATTTCTTCCGCGTCACCCGCCGGGTGACCGAGCTGAACCAGATGCTGTTGCAGCTGTTCGACGAGGCCATTCTGGCCCTGACTGCCGACGAAAAGCCTCGCCCGATTGACGATGAATTCCAGCTGCGCGGCACACTTATCGATCTGCGCGACGAAACGCTGTTTATCCGCGAGCCGGAAGCGATCCTGCGGATGTTCTACACCATGGTGCGCAACAGCACCATCACCGGGATCTACTCCACCACCCTGCGCCATCTGCGCCACGCGCGCCGCCATCTGACGCAGCCTTTGTGTTACATCCCGGAAGCGCGCTCGCTGTTCCTGAGCATGCTCCGCCACCCGGGCGCCGTCAGCCGCGGGCTGCTGCCGATGCACCGCCACAGCGTGCTGTGGGCCTATATGCCGCAGTGGTCGCACATTGTCGGCCAAATGCAGTTCGACCTGTTCCACGCCTACACGGTGGATGAACACACCATCCGCGTGATGCTCAAGCTGGAGAGCTTTGCCAAAGAAGAGACGCGCTCCCGCCACCCGCTGTGCGTCGAGTTGTGGCCGCGCCTGACCCATCCGGAACTGATCCTGATTGCCGCCCTGTTCCACGACATCGCCAAAGGCCGCGGCGGTGACCACTCGGTACTGGGCGCGCAGGACGTGCTGAAATTTGCCGAGCTGCACGGCCTCAACTCACGTGAAACGCAGCTGGTGGCCTGGCTGGTGCGCCATCACCTGCTGATGTCGGTCACCGCGCAGCGTCGGGACATTCAGGACCCGGAAGTCATTAAGCAGTTCGCGGAAGAAGTTCAGACGGAAAACCGCCTGCGCTATCTGGTCTGCCTGACGGTGGCGGATATTTGCGCCACCAACGAAACCCTGTGGAACAGCTGGAAGCAGAGCCTGCTGCGCGAGCTGTACTTCGCCACCGAAAAACAGCTGCGTCGCGGGATGCAGAACACGCCGGACATGCGCGAGCGCGTGCGTCACCACCAGCTTCAGGCGCTGGCGCTGCTGCGGATGGATAACATTGATGAAGAGGCGCTACATCAGATTTGGGCCCGCTGCCGCGCCAACTATTTTGTCCGCCACAGCCCAAACCAGCTGGCGTGGCACGCGCGGCATCTGCTCAAGCACGATCTGTCCCAGCCGATGATCCTGCTAAGCCCGCAGGCCACGCGCGGCGGAACGGAGATTTTCATCTGGAGCCCGGACCGGCCTTATCTGTTTGCTGCCGTCTGCGCCGAGCTGGACAGGCGTAACCTGAGCGTGCATGACGCGCAGATTTTCACCACCCGCGACGGCATGGCCATGGACACGTTTATCGTGCTGGAGCCGGACGGCAGCCCGCTGTCGTCGGACAGGCATGAAGGGATACGTTTTGGTCTGGAGCAGGCGATTACCCAGCGCAGCTGGCAGCCCCCGCAGCCGCGTCGCCAGCCGGCAAAATTGCGCCACTTTACCGTGGATACCGAGGTCAATTTCCTGCCGACCCACACCGATCGTAAATCGTTCCTGGAGCTGATCGCGCTCGACCAGCCAGGGCTGCTCGCCCGCGTCGGCCAGGTTTTTGCCGATCTGGGAATTTCGCTTCATGGGGCCCGAATTACAACGATTGGCGAACGAGTAGAAGATTTATTTATAATCGCCACCGCCGACCGGCGTGCCCTTAATAATGACCTGCAGCTTGAAGTGCAACAACGGTTGACAGCAGCCCTCAATCCAAACGATAAAGGGTGATATGTTTTTTAGTGAAATGGAAAGAGTAAACAATGCAGCAGTTACAGAACGTTATTGAGTCCGCTTTTGAGCGTCGCGCCGAGATTACCCCGGCAAATGTGGATACCGTGACCCGTGAAGCGGTAAACCAGGTGATTTCCCTGCTGGATTCCGGCGCACTGCGCGTGGCAGAAAAAATCGACGGTCAGTGGGTCACTCATCAATGGCTGAAGAAAGCGGTGCTGCTCTCTTTCCGCATCAACGATAACCAGGTTATCGACGGAGCAGAAAGCCGCTACTTCGATAAAGTGCCAATGAAGTTCGCTGACTACGACGAAGCGCGTTTCCAGAAAGAAGGTTTCCGCGTGGTGCCGCCTGCGGCGGTGCGTCAGGGTGCCTTCATCGCACGCAACACCGTGCTGATGCCATCCTACGTGAACATCGGTGCCTACGTTGATGAAGGCACCATGGTGGATACCTGGGCAACGGTTGGTTCCTGTGCGCAGATCGGTAAAAACGTTCACCTGTCCGGCGGCGTGGGCATCGGCGGTGTTCTGGAGCCACTGCAGGCTAACCCAACCATCATCGAAGATAACTGCTTCATCGGCGCGCGCTCTGAAGTGGTGGAAGGCGTGATCGTGGAAGAAGGTTCCGTGATCTCCATGGGCGTTTACATCGGCCAGAGCACCCGTATTTACGACCGTGAAACCGGTGAAGTGCATTACGGTCGCGTTCCGGCGGGCTCCGTGGTGGTTTCCGGCAACCTGCCGTCAAAAGATGGCAAATACAGCCTGTACTGTGCGGTTATCGTGAAGAAAGTGGATGCGAAAACGCGCGGTAAAGTGGGCATCAACGAATTGCTGCGCACCATCGATTAATCGGGTATAACAAAAAGCGGGGGCAACCCCGCTTTTTTTATATCTGAGGGTGGCGAAAATAGATTTTTTCGTTAATTATTCAAAGGTTATGTTGAGATCAAGGGTACCGCTATGTACGATAATCTGAAAAGTCTGGGCATTACCAATCCTGATGAAATTGATCGTTACAGCCTCCGTCAGGAAGCCAATAACGATATTTTGAAAATCTATTTTCACAAGGATAAAGGCGAGTTTTTCGCCAAAAGCGTGAAGTTTAAATATCCACGCCAGCGTAAGACCGTCGTTGCTGACGGCGTAGGACAGGGTTACAAAGAAGTACAGGAAATCAGCCCTAACCTGCGCTATGTGATCGATGAACTCGATCAGATCTGCCAGCGCGACCGCACCGAAGTCGATCTCAAGCGCAAGATCCTTGACGATCTGCGTCACCTTGAAAGCGTTGTTACCAATAAGATCAGCGAGATTGAAGCGGATCTTGAGAAGTTAACCCGCAACAAATAAGCCGTTTTATTGCCCGGTGGCGCTTCGCTTACCGGGCCTACGAACGCATGTAGGCCGGGTAAGGCGAAGCCGCCACCCGGCAAACAGCATCATCTCTGTTCATCCAACTGCAGCGCCACATACAGCAGCAGCCTGTCGTCGAAATTTCCCAGATCTAACCCCGTCAGCTCTGAAATTCGATTTAACCGATACTCCAGGGTATTGCGGTGGATAAACAGCGCTTTTGACGTCGCCAGCGGCTGCACGTTATGACGGAACCACGCCTGCAGCGTCCGGCGCAGCAGGCCGTTATTGTCCATGGCTTTCAGGCGCGCCAGTGGCCGCGCCAGCTCATTGGCCTGCCAGCCACCGCGCAGGCTGTCGAGCAGCACCGGCAGCATCAGGTCCTGATAGAAATAGCTGCGGCTTTCCGGCATTCGCTGCTTGCCCACCATCATGGTGGTGCGCGCGGTTCGCCAGGAGCGGGCGATACTGCCCGGACCGGTAAAGTAGTTGCCCAGCGCAACGCGAAAACGCAGCTGACCATTCTCTTTCATACGGGAAATTAACTGCTCCACGCGACGGCGATGATCGTCCGCATCCCAGCGGCCAAACGCATTGAGCGCCGGTTTGAGCACCACCATCTCCGTCAGAGAGACGATCGCCACCAGGTTGTCGCGCTCCGGCGTTGCCAGTGCATTTTGCAACTGCTGCAGCTCGGCCATCGCGCTGTCTACGCCCAGCTGGCCGCTGTCGACCTCAATGACCGCCACCACGCGCGGCTGATTCAGATCGATCCCCAGACGCTGGGCCCATTCACTGAGCGCAGGCGTATGCTCCTCTGCCTGAATAAGGTTCATCACCAGCTCTTCGCGCAGGCGGCTGTCCTGAGCCAGCAGGTGCATCAGCCGCGACTGCTCGAGCATCATCTCCGCCGTCATGCAGACCAGCTCACCGTATTTTCGCAATGACTCGGGCTCGCCGGTGAGGCCGATGACCCCCACAATCTCGCCTTCAAGGCGCAGCGGTAAATTGATCCCCTGACGGACGCCGTGCAGGTGTTTCGCTACCGCATCGTCGATATCAACCACGCGCCCCTGGGAGAGCACCAGCAGCGCGCCTTCGTGCAATTCCCCAATACGCTCGCGATCGCCACTGCCAATAATGCGCCCGCGGGCATCCATTACGTTGATATTGGTATCAATGATGCGCATGGTGCGCGCCACAATATCCTGCGCCATTTTGGTATCAAGATGCCAGCCAGCCATAGAACCCTCCCGTGAGCAGAGCTCAAGCATAGGGAAGTTCAGCGACGCCTGCATTGTGCAGATGCACAAAGAGAGAGGAAGAAGTGTGGACTTGTGTGAAAGGTCACAGAAACGAGGAAAGCCCCTGCGAACAGGGGCTTCAGAGGATTACTGCATCAGAAGGTAAATAGAGGTGTCCCCACGCTGGATATTCAGCGCCAGCACGGAAGGTTTGCTGTCGAGGATCTTACGCAGTTCAGCGATGTTTTTCACCGGCTGCTGGTTAGCGCCCATGATCACATCGCCTTTTTTCAGGCCGATACGGGCTGCCGGTGAATTCGCCTTCACGTTATTCACCACTACGCCTTTATCTGCGCCTTTGTTGCTCATCTCGGCGCCTTCAATCCCGCTGAAGATGGTGCTGGAGTCCACCTGATTCTGGCTGCTCTGCTGCAGCTCCAGGCTGACGTTAACCGCCTTGCCGTCGCGCAGCAGACCAAGGGTCACTTTGCTGCCGATAGGCATAGAGCCGACTTCCGCACGCAGGGCGGCAAAGCTGCTGATCGGTTTACCGTTCAGGGAGGTGATCACATCCCCCGCTTTAATGCCCGCTTTAGCGGCAGAGGAGTTCGGCATCACCTGGCTGACGAATGCCCCGCGCTGGGCGTCAACCTTCATTGCCTTAGCCAGTTCGGAGTTCAGTTCCGTACCCAGGATACCCAGCTCACCGCGTTTCACCTGGCCATACTGCACCATCTGCGCGGTCAGGTTTTTCACCATGTTACTTGGGATAGCAAAGCCGATCCCGATGTTGCCGCCGTCCGGTGCCAGGATCGCGGTGTTGATACCGATCAGCTCGCCGTTCAGGTTCACCAGCGCGCCGCCGGAGTTACCGCGGTTGATCGCCGCATCCGTCTGGATGAAGTTTTCATAGTTTTCGGCATTGAGGCCGCTGCGGCCCAGTGCAGAGACGATACCCGAGGTCACGGTTTCACCCAGACCGAACGGGTTACCGATCGCCACGGTATAGTCACCCACGCGCAGCGCGTCGGAGTCGGCAATTTTAATCGCCGTCAGGTTTTTCGGATCCTGAATCTGGATCAGCGCGATGTCGGAGCGTGGATCTTTGCCGACCACTTTGGCGTCAAACTTACGGCCATCGCTCAGCTGAACCTTAATGCTGCTCGCGTTATCAACAACGTGGTTGTTAGTGACGACATAGCCTTTCGCTGCATCAATGATTACCCCCGAGCCAAGCGCCATGAATTTCTGCTGCTGGCCGCCGCCCTGGCTGTCATCCCCTGCGCCACCGCCCTGACAGAACGGAGAGCTCTGGAATGGCGAACCGTCCTGGCAGAACGGCGAGTTGTCGCCGAAGAACTGCTGGAAGTTACGCGGCATGCGCGGCGTATTGACGGTCGTGCTACCCTCAACGTTAATACTCACCACCGATGGCATCACTTTTTCGAGCATCGGTGCCAGGCTTGGCATCTGCTGCGCGGTTGCTGCCGACGACGCGGTCTCGGCTGCAGTAGCAGTCAGAGGAGACAGCGCTAAACCTAAACTCAGAGCCAGTGCACTCATTGCTAATGTGGTTTTTTTCATGTTTCTCAATCTCGATTTACAGGTAACGCAAAATTGCTGTGTAACTCAGATTCGTTTTATACCGCTTAGTTCCGGCGATAAGTTTATGGAAAAGGTAAAAATTTATTGGCCGTCTTTACAAAACTCCGGGTTATTCCACCGCCATCAGCTTGCGATATTCATCCCAGGCATACAAATCCGTCATGCCGCTGATATAGTCCTGGATAAGACGGCAGCGGTAATAATATTCCATCACTGGCCACTGCGGTGACTGGCGATCCAGCTTGCCAATCGCTTCGACATACGCCAGACGGTGTCGGGTAGAAAGTTTTTGATAAAGTCGTGATTCAATGGGAATACGGCGCACGCGCTCGTGTTCTACCAGCTCGCTGAATTCGTCGACCGACAGCTGGAGCAGCGGAGCATAAATTTCCAGTAACCCACTGATCACCCTATATCCCTGCAGCTCTAACTGTTCGACATCCGGATGGCTGAATACATGCCGCATCGCCACATGTTTATAAAGCTCGAGGAGCTGGCTGAAACTGCTGTCATCTTCCAGCAGGGCGTGGTTGAATTCCCCGCTGAAAATCAGCGGCAAATTATCAATAAAGCGTGACGCCGCGTACGGCACCAGCTTATTTAATGTATTGACCCGCAAATACATAAAGAACTGGTCTTCCGTACTGCGGCTTAATGTATTTGAGCGCGATTTTTCCCAGGCATTTTCGACAACCTGCGCAAACAGCGAGCCTTTTTCATGGGTGCCCCAGGCCGTATAAAGATGCTGATAAAGCTCCTCGACGCTGAAAATTCTTTTCTCAACGGCGTCTTCCAGATCGGCCACGCAATAGGAAATATCATCGGCGGCTTCCATAATCCAGGTCAATGGAAAACGGCCGTTTGGCGTCAATGAAAGTTCTTTACGTAACCGTTCAATATAAGCCTCTTCGGAAAGGTAATAGCCCGGTTTTTTCATTAAATAACTGTGGGACGCGGGCGTCTCCCCCATCCACCACGCGGGGCGCGTATATTTAAGAATGCAGCCGACCTGCGCCCAGGTCAGGTTCATACGCATCAGGGAATGCACCAGCCGGATCCCCTGCGCGTTACCCTCAAAGTGACAGAGGTCCTGGCGCACCTTGCGGCGCAGATCGTTCAGCCCCTCTTCACCTTCACGCAGGCGTAAATCGCGTACGATGCAGCGGTCGTCGCTCAGCGGCTGGCTTACCGCATCCGAAGGGTAAAGCCGTTGCTTAAACCAGTCATTGATAGCCGCCTCACCAAAGTGGCCGAAAGGCGGGTTGCCGATGTCATGCATCAGGCAGGCCATCTCAACGATGCTCTCAAAAGGCCCCGTCAGCTCGTCCAGACCATAGGTTTCCAGTAAGCGCTGCTCTTTGAGACGGCTTAAAATCTCTTTGGCGATGTAGCGCCCGACCTGCTGCACCTCCATGGAGTGGGTTAAGCGCGTGCGCACCGCGGCGTTACGCTCCAGCGGAAAGACCTGGGTCTTTTGCTGCAGACGGCGGATGGCGGGCGAGTTAATGATCCGCCCGCGATCGCTTTCGAAGATACGCAGGATCTCATGTTCGCTCTTGTCGCCCTGCGGCGAACGGAAACGTCGGTGCCAGTTAATTTTGGTGCGAAAATCGATTGGTGACATGTGCTCCCCCGCGTGAGAATGCGTTTCCCCTTAACCGCATGATAGACTATGCATCTTAACAAGGCACATCGCGAGTAAATCTATGAAAATCGGCATTATTGGTGCAATGGAAGAAGAAGTTACGCTTCTGCGTGACAAAATTGAGAACCGTCAGACCCTCTCTCTGGGGGGTTGTGAGATCTATACCGGTCAGCTAAACGGTGTTGACGTGGCTCTGCTGAAATCAGGCATCGGTAAAGTCGCTGCGGCGCTGGGTGCCACCCTGCTGCTTGAGCGCTGCAAGCCGGACGTGATCGTGAATACCGGCTCTGCGGGGGGCCTGGCGCCGACGCTGAAAGTGGGTGACATCGTTGTTTCCGACGAAGCGCGCTATCACGATGCGGACGTCACCGCGTTCGGCTACGAGTACGGCCAGCTTCCGGGCTGCCCGGCAGGGTTTAAAGCGGACGACAAACTGATTGCGGCGGCAGAGACCTGCATTGCGGAGCTCAACCTCAACGCGGTACGCGGTCTGATTGTCAGCGGTGATGCGTTCATCAACGGCTCCGTTGGCCTGGCGAAAATCCGTCATAACTTCCCTCAGGCGGTGGCCGTTGAGATGGAAGCGACCGCGATCGCGCACGTTTGCCATAATTTCAACGTACCGTTTGTAGTGGTTCGCGCCATCTCTGACGTGGCAGATCAGCAGTCCCACATCAGCTTCGACGAGTTCCTGACCGTTGCGGCAAAACAGTCCACCGTGATGGTGGAACGCCTGGTGCAGAACCTGGCACGTGGCTAAACATCCCCTCAGGGCGCTGGCCGCCCTGCTTCTGCTCGCACCGGCGTGGCTTTTTGCCGCGCCGCGTGTGATTACCCTCTCTCCCGCCAATACCGAACTGGCGTTTGCCGCCGGGATCACGCCCGTTGGCGTGAGCAGCTTTTCGGATTATCCCCCACAGGCTGCGGGCATTGAACAGGTGGCAACCTGGCAAGGGATGAACCTTGAGCGCATCGTGGCGCTGAAACCGGATCTCGTGCTGGCCTGGCGCGGCGGCAACGCCGAGCGGCAGGTCAACCAGCTTACCTCCCTTGGCATCAAGGTCATGTGGATTGATGCCGTCAGCATTGAGCAGGTCGCTCAGGCGCTACAGGCCCTGGCACCCTATAGCCCTACGCCCAAAAAAGCCGAGGCTGCAGCGAAACAGATGCTCAGCGACTATGCCGCGCTGAAATCCCGATACGATACCCCTGTTAAAAAGCGCATCTTCCTGCAGTTTGGCAGCCAGCCGCTGTTCACCACCGGTAAAGGGTCGATTCAGAATCAGGTACTGGAAGTCTGTGGCGGTGAAAACATCTTTGCAGCCAGCCGGGTACCGTGGCCTCAGGTAAGCCGTGAGCAGGTTCTGGCGCGCCAGCCACAGGCCATCGTGGTGGTCGGAAATGCGAGCGAAATTCCCAAAATCGAGCAATTCTGGCAAAAGCAGCTAAAAATACCGGTAATACCCCTCAATAGCGACTGGTTTGAACGCGCCAGCCCGCGTATTATCCTCGCCGCAAAACAGCTCTGTGCCGCGCTGGCAGAGAGTCACTAACATAAGACCCTTTTCGAGGATTTAACGATGCTCGTTTATTGGCTGGATATTCTTGGCACAGCCGTTTTTGCTATCTCCGGCGTCCTGCTCGCCGGAAAACTACGCATGGATCCGTTTGGCGTGCTGGTGCTGGGCGTGGTGACCGCCGTGGGCGGCGGGACTATCCGCGATATGGCGCTGGCCAATGGCCCGGTGTTTTGGGTGAAAGATCCGACCGACCTGGTGGTCGCGATGGTCACCTGTCTGTTAACCATTGTGCTGGTTCGCCAGCCCCGTCGATTACCAAAATGGATATTGCCGGTACTGGATGCCGTCGGTCTGGCCGTGTTTGTCGGTATTGGTGTCAATAAGGCGTTTAATGCGGGCACCGGTCCGATGGTGGCGATCTGCATGGGCGTATTAACCGGCGTGGGCGGCGGGATCATTCGCGACATTCTGGCACGTGAGGTGCCGATGATCCTGCGTACTGAAATTTACGCGACGGCCTGTATTGCGGGCGGCATTGTCCACGCGACCGCGTATTACACCTTTGCCATTCCGCTGGAAAACGCCGCGATGCTCGGGATGATCGTGACGCTGGCGATACGTTTAGCGGCGATACGCTGGCACCTGAAGCTGCCGACGTTTGCGCTGGATGAAACTTCAAGATAGGCGTCGTTTATAAGCCCGGTGGCGCTTCGCTTACCGGGCCTACAATCCGCATTCAGGCTTAAATGCTGAACGAAGACCCACACCCGCAGGTGCTTGTTGCATTCGGGTTGGTCACCACAAAGCGTGAACCTTCCAGACCTTCGGTGTAGTCGACCGAACCACCTACCAGATACTGCAGGCTCATCGGGTCAACCACCAGCGCGACGCCCTGTTTCTCAATGGTCATATCGCCATCGTTAACCTGATCGTCAAAAGTAAAACCGTACTGGAAGCCGCTGCAGCCGCCACCGGTAATATAGACACGCAGTTTCAGATCCGGATTGTCTTCGTCGGCAATCAGGGTTTTCACTTTGTTGGCTGCTGCTTCGGTAAATTCCAGCGGCACAGCTACGTCATCACTCATCTTATGCTCCCATGAATACTGCTATTGGGTAAAATTCACCCAATTCTTTTCGTCATTATCTAATACCCTGGTAATTCATTCAAGTATTCTGCGCGGCGGCCCGCTCCGCCTCTTGTTTTGCCAGGGTACGCGCGAGGATGGTGGAGTATAGCGGTTTTCCACCCAGGAACTGGGCTAATAGTGTCGCCCCGAGACAGGTAATGATCATTGGCAAAATGAGCTGGTAATTGTCCGTCATCTCCAGCACCAGCACGATCCCGGTCAACGGCGCGCGCAGGGAGGCGGCCAGCAGCGCCCCCATTCCGGCTACCGCAAAGGTCCCTGCATCAAGGTGATAGGCGGGAAAGCCCGCTTGAGCCGCCATACCAAACGCGGTGCCCAACAAGGTTCCCAGCGCCAGCATCGGGGCGAATATCCCGCCGGGCGCGCCGGAGGAAAAACACAATACCGTGGTGATGACGCGGGAGATAAACATAAACAACAGCAGACCCACGCTGAAGTTCCCCGCCGCCGCAATCGGGATCAGCCCGAAGCCGCCGCCCGCGGCATTTGGCTCGATAAACCCGAGCACGCCACAGATTCCGCCAAGCAGGCCGCCCATCAGCACCCATTTAGTCGTATTCCCACCGTGAATACGCTGGAACATATCCTGAGCGCGCAGGATAAAGGTGTTAAACAGCGGTCCCACCACGCCAAAAATCATGCCGAGGATCAGGTAAAGCCACAGGGTGTTAACCGGCGCGTTGGTCAGTTTACCCACCTCAATGACCGCCCCTTCGCCATTAAAGAGGCGAAACACGATGCTCGACATAATGACGCCGGTAAAAACCGCTTTAATGGAGATCAGGTTGTAGCGAAACTGCGCGCGCATCTCTTCGATGATAAACAAAATGCCCGCCAGCGGCGCGTTAAAGGCCGCCGATAGCCCCGCCGCCGCACCGGTAGCCAGCAGCGTATGGCGCGCTTCGGCGCTGCGCATCCGAAAGAGATCGCCCACCATGCGGCCGACGTTCCCGCCCAGCTGAACCGTGGGCCCTTCCCTGCCGAGCACCATTCCCGCGCCCAGCGTACCCATGCCGCCGATAAATTTTACCGGAATGACTCGCCACCAGCGCACAGGACGCAGCTCCTCCAGCGCCCCTTCAATTTCCGGGATGCCGGACCCGCCCGCCTCCGGCGCGAATTTACGCACCAGGAAATACCCCACCATGGCAAACAGCGCCGACAGCCCGAACGCCGCAACCCAGACCAGCCATCGGCTGTCGGCGAAACCGGCCACGGTTCCCACTCGCCAGTTGAGCACGGCATTAACCGCTTTTTCAAACGCCACGCCCACCAGACCGGCGAGCGTTCCCACCACGGCAGCGGCCAGCAGGATCGCCAGCGGCGTTTTATCGCGATTGAGCAGCCGTCGAATACTGATTCGATGCTGGGCGCGCGTAAACTGTTGTTCTTCAAAAGACGGAGAATCTGATTTCATGTCCTGTACTTATTCGTCATACAAAAGCCGCGTGGATTTTACCAGAGACTGCCCCACCGTCTCCTGAAAATTACTTAACAAATCTTAAAGCATTACCAGGCTAAAAATTTCATAACCTTCCCCGAATCACTTAGAATAGTGGGCTTAATCATTTTATACGAACCAGGAACGACGCCATGAGCAAGTCTGAAAACCTCTACAGTGCAGCCCGCGAGCTTATTCCGGGTGGCGTGAACTCACCTGTGCGCGCCTTTACCGGCGTGGGCGGCACGCCGCTGTTTATCGAACGTGCTGACGGCGCGTATCTGTATGATGTCGATGGCAAAGCCTATATCGATTACGTCGGCTCCTGGGGCCCGATGGTGCTGGGTCACAACCACCCGGCCATTCGTAACGCGGTAATTGAAGCCGCCCAGCGCGGCCTGAGCTTCGGTGCGCCTACCGAAATGGAAGTGAAGATGGCGGAACTGGTCACCGAGCTGGTCCCGACCATGGACATGGTGCGCATGGTGAACTCCGGTACCGAAGCCACCATGAGCGCCATCCGCCTGGCGCGCGGTTTTACCGGCCGCGATAAAATCATCAAGTTCGAAGGCTGCTACCACGGCCACGCGGACTGCCTGCTGGTGAAAGCGGGTTCCGGCGCGCTGACGCTCGGCCAGCCAAACTCGCCTGGCGTGCCTGCGGATTTCGCGAAGCATACCCTGACCTGCACCTACAACGATCTGAACACCGTTCGCGCGGCGTTCGAGCAGTATCCGCAGGAGATCGCCTGCATCATCGTTGAGCCGGTTGCGGGCAACATGAACTGTATCCCACCGCAGCCTGACTTCCTGCCGGGCCTGCGCGCCCTGTGCGATGAGTTCGGCGCGCTGCTGATCATCGACGAAGTGATGACCGGCTTCCGCGTGGCGCTGGCGGGCGCCCAGTCTTATTACGGCGTGGAGCCGGACCTCACCTGCCTGGGTAAAATCATCGGCGGCGGCATGCCGGTCGGCGCGTTCGGTGGTCGTAAGGACGTCATGGAAGCGCTGGCACCAACCGGCCCGGTTTACCAGGCGGGCACGCTCTCCGGCAACCCTATCGCCATGGCGGCGGGTTTTGCCTGCCTGACCGAAGTGGCGCAGCCAGGTATTCACGAAACCCTGACCGACCGGACCACGCAGCTGGCAAACGGCCTGCTGGAAGCGGCAGAAGAGGCCGGTATTCCGCTGGTGGTTAACCACGTAGGCGGGATGTTCGGGATTTTCTTCACCGAGGCGAAAACCGTGACCCGCTATCAGGACGTGGTGAAGTGCGACGTTGAACGCTTCAAGCGCTTCTTCCACCTGATGCTGGAAGAAGGCGTGTACCTGGCACCGTCCGCATTCGAGGCGGGCTTTATGTCCGTGGCGCACAGCGAAGAAGATATCAACAACACCATCGACGCGGCGCGTAAGGTGTTTGCGAAGCTCTAAGAGCATTGCCGGGTGGTGCTAACGCTTACCCGGCCTACGGTGTTCTCCCTCTCCCCGTGGGAGAGGGCATCAAGCCGCACCTGATTACCGACTCTGCTTTCTCAACAGATAGATAAAATACGGCGCACCAATAAAGGTCGACAGCAGCCCCGCCGGGATCTGATACGGGAACAGCACCATTCTTCCGCACCAGTCTGCAAACACCAGCATCACCCCACCCGTGAGGGCCGACATGACGATATGCGGCATCGTCCGGCGGAACCCCATCATTCTGGCGATATGCGGCGCCATTAACCCCACAAAACTCAACGGGCCAATCGTCATGGTGGCCGTCGCCGTCAGGCACGCGGCGAGCAGCAGCAGCGCTACACGTGCTGGCGTCAGCGCCATTCCCACCGCACGTGCGGTTTCACCGCCGAGCGGCAGAATAGTCAGCCAGCGTCGGCACAGCGGCACCATCGCCAGCAGTACGATCATCACGAGCCCGGACCCGATCGCCTGGCTGCCGGTCGCGCCGTACGTTGAGCCGGATATCCAGGTCAGGATCTTCGCCATACGCGGATCGCCGCTTGCCTGCAGCATCATCAGCAGCATGGTGAACGCGGTGCTGAGCGCCATCCCCGCCAGCAGCATGCGGTGCGGTGAAAACCCGCCGCGACCGGCGGCAATCAGGATAATCAGCAGCGTAACCGCCGCCCCGAGACTGCCGGCAGGCATCAGCCAGCCAAACGCATTGCCCGGCACAAAGAACAGCATCAGCACCACGCCAAAGGCGGCGCCAGAGCTGATCCCAAGCACTTCCGGGCTCGCCATCGGGTTGCCGGTCAGACGCTGAATAATGCACCCCGCCACCGCCAGCATTACCCCTGCAATCAGCGCAGCAAAGATACGCGGCCAGCGCCACTGCAGCAGGTCGTTGAGTAAATCGCCCGTTGCCCAGTGCCAGCCCGCGGCATCGCGACCGAATGAGAGCGCCGCGAACGAGGCGATAACCAGCACCGCCAGCCCGGCAAGGCTAAACCACAGTACCGGCTGACGTTCAGCATGGACTTTATCGCCCGCATCCATCGCCGGCGCGCTCATGCTGCGCAGACGCGGCAGCAGCCAAAGCAGCAGCGGCGCACCGATAAGCGCCGTGACCGAGCCGGTAGAGACTTCCCGCCACACCCGCGCCAGCCAGAGAATAAGCTGATCGGAAAGCCAGAGGATCAGCGCCCCAATCAGCGAGGCCAGCAGCAGACGCGCCAGCAAACGGCGCGCCCCAAGCATTTTCGCCAGCAGCGGCGCAAACAGGCCGATAAACCCGATGATGCCGACCGCGTTCACCAGCAGGGCGCTTAATACAATCGCCAGCGTCAGCGCCGCCAGGCGAGCCAGCGACAGCGCCAGCCCCAGGTTACGCGCCACGCCATCATCCAGTCCCATCAGCGTCAGGGGACGCAGGAGCAGCAGCGTCAGCACAACACCGCCAGCCAGCTGCGGCCACAGGCGCAGCACAACGCTCCAGTCGGTTTGGGTGAGCGTGCCGGTACTCCACAGGAACATGCTTTGCAGCCTATCGTGGTGGAACAGCACCAGCAGCTGGTTAATGGCGCCACAGTAGAGGCTCACCACCAGCCCGGCCAGGATAAGCGTTACCGGAGAAAGGCGCTTGCCCCAGGCCACGCCAAAGACCAGCGCGCCCACTACGCACGCCCCCGCGAGTGCCGCAAACTGCGAGGTTAACGCTCCCGGCAGCGCCCACAGCGTGGTGATAGTGATCCCAAGCTGCGCGCCGGTCGCGACGCCGAGCGTGGTTGGCTCTGCCAGCGGGTTACGTAACACCTGCTGGAACAGCACGCCCACCAGCCCTAAGCCGGCACCGACTAAAAGGGAGATTGCCAGACGCGGCAGCAGGCTGTAGTGGAACAGCATCTGCTGAATATTGTCGATATCCGGCGAGGCCAGCGCGGCTCCCCATTGCGCGCGCGGTAACGCGGCAGAGAGGTTGAACCCGGTTAACGCCAGCGCGGCAAGAAAAATCAGCATCAGCAGAAGCGCCGGGAAACGGGCAATACGCGTATTCATGCTTTACCTCCCAGGGCGTTATCCAGCACGCGGGCAAAATGCATCGCCGACAGCGTCGCGCCGTAGAACCAGACCGCCGGAGCGCGCTGGAAGCGCCGCTCGCGCACAAACGGCATCGCCTGCCAGAGCGGGGTCGCCATCAGGGTTTGCATGTCGCGCTCGTTGCCGTGATCGAAGCACAGCACATCCACATCGCGAAACGCCGCGAGGCGATCGATACCCACAGCGGTACTGCCCCAGAACGTCATCTCCCCTTCCCAGGCGTTACGAATGCCGAAGCTGTCCAGCACCTCCTGGAACAGGCAGTTTTTACCAAAGACCAGCATATGGCGGGCATCCAGCAGCGTCACCATCAGCAGCGGACGATCGCCCCGGTGAGCAAAACGCGGCTTCAGGGAGGCGATCAGGGCATCAAATTCGTCGAGATGCCGTTTGGCCTCCGCTTCCCGGTTAAGGAAATGCGCCATCTCGCCAATCGAATTTTTCGCTACGGCCAGCGGTTTTTTACCGTCGCTGAAAGCGAATCCGCGCCCGGGCGCAATGCGCGCCATCACCTCTTCTGACGGACCGTAGCCCGCGGACCAGAACAGGAACGAGGGTTTCATCTGGGTGAGCAGCTCGAGGTTTGGCTCCGTACGCAGGCCGACGTCGATCACCGAGTCCGGCAGCTTCGGCTCGTTCACCCAGAGGTTATAGTTGGGAATGTCCGCGACGCCGTAGGGCGTAACGCCGAGCGCCATCATCAGCTCGACCGGCAACCACTCCAGCGCCACTATGCGGTGCGGATCGACGGCGGCGGCACGCGCCGTATTCATTTTTAACAGCAGCGGTGAGAGGGCCATCGCCGTCAGCAGGCGACGGCGGCTAATGCGCATGTTGTCCAGCATCAGTACACGAAGCTCACCGGTGCAGCCCCGGCCGGGTGAGGCAGAATACCCATCGGAATACCATAAATCTGTTCCAGCGTTTCGCTGCGCATCAGCTCGGACGGCGTTCCCTGCGCAATCATTTCGCCGCCGCGCAGCGCAACAAGGTAATCGCAGTAGCGTGCCGCCATGTTGATATCATGCAGCACCGCAATCACCGTCAGACCGCGCTGCTGGCTTAAGCGGTGCACCAGCGCCAGAACATCGACCTGATGGGCGATATCAAGTGCGGAGGTGGGTTCGTCGAGGAGCAGGCAGCGGCTGTCCTGGGCCACCAGCATTGCAATCCACGCGCGCTGGCGTTCTCCGCCGGACAGGCTATCCACCAGACGGTGCGCCAGCGGCTTAAGCCCGACCAGCGCAATCGCCTCTTCCACTTTCTCTCTGTCGGCCACGCCAAATCGTCCAAGCGCGCCATGCCACGGATAACGCCCAATCGCCACCAGCTCTCGCACCGTCATCCCCTCCGCCTGCGGCAGCTGCTGCGGCAGATACGCCACTTTGCGGGCAAAGGCTTTACTGCTCCAGCTCTCCAGCGGTTGGTCATCCAGCAGGATGTCGCCTTCTGACGGCGGCTGATGGCGTCCCAGCATCTTGAGCAGCGTGGACTTACCGGAACCGTTGTGACCAATCAGGCCAGTGACTTTACCTGCGGGAAACGTCAAAGAGAGCGGATGCAGCAAGGTGCGCCCGGGTACGCGAAAGGAGAGATGGTTGAGCGTAAAGGTGGTGTCGGGTTGCGTTTGATTATCCTGCATATCAGCCAACTTAAATAAAAAGGGCACGGCGAACCGTGCCCGAAGAGAGATTAGAAGCGGAAGGTCGCGGTAGCAACAACCTGACGTCCTGCTCCCCAGTAGCAGGCATATTCGCTGTAGCAGCTGGAGACGTATTCGCGATCGAAGATGTTGTTCACGTTGACGCCGACAGAAGAGCCGGGAAGTCCAAAGCGCGCCAGGTCGTATTTCACGGTGGCATCCGCCAGGGCATAGCCCGCGACGTTGAACGACTGGTAGGCTTTTGGCGACGAAGCAGAGTAATAGGACACGGTGTTACCGATGTAACGGGTGCCAGCCCCTACCGTCAGACCGCTCAACGCCGTCTCGTGGAAGGTGTAATCTGCCCACAGAGACGCCATATTGCGCGGCACTTCCGCCGGACGACGGCCTTCATACCAGGTATCGTGCGTGTATTTGGCATCAGTGAAGCTATAGGAAGCCGTCACGTTCATGTTGGCAGAGACGGCAGCTTTCGCTTCCAGTTCGAAACCGCGAGAGCGAATTTCACCGCCCTGCACGCTAAAGCCGCTGGTTGGGTTCGCCGGATCGGCCGTCAGGTTGTTGTTTTTGGTTAACTGATAAACAGCAGCCGTGACCACAACAGGCAGATCTTTCGGTACGTACTTCACGCCCGCTTCATACTGCTTGCCGCGTGCAGGATCGAACGGTTTGCCGCCCTGAGTGGTACCCGAAATCGGTTCGAACGATTCGCTATAGCTGAAATAAGGCGTGATGCCGTTGTCGAACAGGTAGTTAATCCCGCCGCGCCACGTGAATGCCTGATCGTTGATTTCCGCGGTAGTACCGGTTGTACGCGTCAGTGCTGAGGTTTTCGCAAAGTCATAGCGGCCACCCATTGTGAGTACCCACTTATCCCATTCAGCCTGATCCTGCGCATAAAGGCCGGTTTGTTCCTGACGGTTGAGCACTTTGTAAAGGTAGTAAACGTCGACATTTGGATTGCCGTACGCAGGCTTCGTCATACTGATGGGATCGGCCGTGCCGTAGTCAGCATCAATATCATTACGCATGCGGAGGTAATCAACGCCCGTCAACAGGGTATGATCCACTGCACCCGTCGCGAATTTGGACTGAAGCTGAGTATCAACGGTAAACGAGTTGAGGTCCTCATCGGAGCGCACATACGCGCGGCTGATCTGAGCCGGTGCAATATAGCCGTTACCGTAGACGGAACGGTAAAGCGTATTGATTTTGGTGTAGCGCAGGTTTTGACGCACGGTAAAGGTGTCATCAAACTGATGCGAGAAGCTGTAACCCACCATTTTCTGACGACGGGAGATCTTGTTATCTTCTTCACCTTCGTTGAAATCGGTCGGCAGCTTGTGTGCTTTGCCGTTGGCATCGTAGTAAGGCACAACGGTACCTTCCCGCGGCAGCCAGCCGTAATAGCCTGCATCCGGATCGCTCTGGAAGTTGCTCAGGAAAGTAAAATCGGTTTTATCGTCAGGACGCCAGCTGAAAGCAGGTGCAATGGCGTAGCGGGAAGATTTCACCATCTCCTGCTGCGCATTTTCGCTGCGCCCCAGACCGGTCAGACGGTATGACCACACGCCGTCATCATCAATCGCATCGCTGAAATCAAACCCGGTCTGCCACAGGTTATCGGTACCCATTTTGAACTGAATTTCTTTCAGTGGCTCGGTGGTTGGGCGCTTGCTGACCATGCTGACCACGCCGCCCGGGTGGCTTTTACCGTAAAGAACGGACGTTGGGCCACGCAGCAGCTCGACGC
This sequence comes from Enterobacter sp. SST3, assembly GCF_000286655.1. Lineage (NCBI taxonomy): Bacteria > Pseudomonadati > Pseudomonadota > Gammaproteobacteria > Enterobacterales > Enterobacteriaceae > Enterobacter > Enterobacter sp. SST3. The sequence continues at coordinate 53,230 of NZ_ALNS01000023.1, forward strand.
GCTCAAGGAAATACGGATCCATGGACGCTTCAGAATAGTTATCTCCCTGCAGCTTCATCCCGTCCAGATACTGGTTAGTATTCACGGTACTGGAAGTGGTGAACCCACGAATAGAAACAACATCATACGTTGTAGACGCCCCGCGTGTTGCGAACACGCTCGGCGTATAGGCCAGCGCCTGTTTAACCGTGCCCGGCTGCTTCATGTCCATCTCTTCACGGGTGACGACAGAAATAGACTGCGGGGTTTTCTCAATCGGGGTATCGGTCTTGGTCGCGGTGGCGGTGCGTTTAGCCGCAATCGTGGGTGCCGGTCCCCAGGCACTTTCCTGTGCCGCAGGTGCTGCGGTTACCGTAATGGTTTCTTCTTTTTTCGGGGTTTCGGCAGCATGTGTATATGCCGACATGCCGGCAACCGCTGTGGCGACGACGACCGCGATTTTACGCAGCGACGTATTGATTGGCTGAGCAGTATTGGAAAGCGCCATGGTGTATCTCTGATGGAAAAGTGAATGATAACGTAAACGAGAATTATTATTATGACCGCAGCATAATAGGCGAAACGCTGACTGCATAGCAAGCAGTAAGCGGCCCTACGAGAATTAAGGGTTTAAGAAATAACCAGGAGAGAACGAAGGGTTAATCAATATTAAAAAGAGGGTTAAAAAAAGGGGGGGAATGGGTAAAAAAATCCCCCCTTGCGGGGGGACCTCACGCGGTTAGTTACCGCCGAACATATCTTTAATCCAGCCTGCGACACCATCGCTGTCTTTCTTCTCGTTCTGCTGCTGCGGCTGTTGCTGCTGCGGCTGTTGTGGCTGAGAAGATTGCTCAAACGGGTTACCCGTTGGCTGTTCTGGCTGGCTTTGCTGGCACAGTGAATCCGGGTTGGTTGTCCAGACCGGCAGAGTACGCATTCCGCCGCCGCAGACGAAGTTACCGGAACTGTCCACGCCCATATCGACGATATCTTCCGGCGCAACCAGGTTCAGCGGCACCGGGGACTGATTCGCCAGATAGCGCTGGTAAATCGACATCGCCCCGCTCGCGCCGTACAGTTTCGTCGGCTGGTTGTTGTCGCGGCCTACCCAGGTGATCACCACTTCACGGCCATCAATACCGGCAAACCAGGTATCAACGTTGTTGTTGGTGGTACCGGTTTTACCCGCCAGATGCAGGCCCGGATACTTCGCCCCCAGCTGACGGCCGGTACCGCGCTGCACCACCTGCTGCATCGTCCACAGCGTCATATAGGCTGCCTGCGCAGGAACGGCACGTTCCGCCTGCGGGAAGCTCTGATACAGCACGGAGCCATCTTCGGCAATCACCGAACGCAGGGCTGACAGCGGCGCGCGGTTACCGCCGCTGGCGATCGTCTGGAACGCCTGCGCCACTTCGATCGGCGTCAGGTTGAGCGCCCCCAGGATCATCGCCGGTACCGGGTGCAGCTGATCTTTCGCCACGCCCAGCTTCTGCCAGGTATCGACAATCGCTGGCAGACCCAGCGACATGCCCAGGTTCACCGTCGGCACGTTCATGGAGCGCGTCAACGCATCCACCAGCATCACCTGACCGCTAAACTGCTTGTCGTCGTTCTGCGGTGACCACACCTGGCCGTTAGGCTGGCGCAGGGAGATCGGCGCATCCGCAATCCAGGTATTCAGACGATACTGGTTTGGCTGACTCAGGGCAGTGAGATAGGTCGCCGGTTTTGCCAGAGAGCCGATCGAGCGACGCGCCTGCATGGCACGGTTATAGCCAGCAAACTGCGGCTCGGCACCGCCCACCATCGCACGAACTTCGCCGGAGTTACGGTCAACCACCACCATCGCGGTTTCAAGATCGGAGAGCTTACGCTGTTTCTTCAGCGCCGGAATGCCTTCCACCGCCGCTTTTTCTGCCGCATCCTGCGCCACGGAGTCAAAGGTCGTAAAGATCTTCACGCCGGAGAGATCTTTCACTTTATCACCCAGCTTGCTCTGCAGCTCCTGACGCACCAGCTGCATAAACGCAGGCTGAGGCGAGATCACCCCACCGCGCGGCTGCACGCCAAGCGGACGTGCGCTCAGCATGTCGTACAGCTCCTGGTCAATCACCTGCTGCTGTTGCAGCAGACGCAGCACCAGGTTACGACGCTCAAGGGCCAGTTTCGGGTTACGCCACGGGTTATAAATGGACGCCCCTTTCACCATGCCCACCAGCAGCGCCTGCTGATCCAGACTCAGCTCTTCAACCGGACGACCAAAGTAGTACAGGCTCGCCAGCGGGAAGCCGCGGATTTCGTTATCGCCGCTCTGACCGAGGTACACCTCGTTCATATACAGCTCAAGGATACGATCCTTGCTGTAGCGCGCATCCATCAGCACGGCCATATACGCTTCGTTCGCTTTACGCCAGTAAGAGCGCTCGCTGGAGAGGAACAGGTTCTTCACCAGCTGCTGGGTCAGCGTACTTGCCCCCTGCACGGTACGGCCCGCGGTCAGGTTAGCCAGGACCGCACGGCCAATCGAGTAGAGGCTGATGCCGTCATGCTCGTAGAAGTGGCGGTCTTCGGTTGCCAGCAGGGTATCAACCAGCAGATCCGGGAAGCCGTTACGCGCCACGAACAGACGCTGTTCGCCGTTCGCCGACGAGAGCATGGTGATCAGGCGGGGATCGAGACGGAAGAAACCGAACTGACGGTTGTTATCCATGTTCTCGATGGTATCCAGACGATCGCCGTCAAAGGTCAGACGCGCGCGCACCTGACCCTCTTTGCTGTCCGGGAAATCAAACGGACGGCGGATCATCTCAATGCTGTTGGCCTGCACGGTGAATTCGCCAGGGCGCGTCATTTTTGACACCTGACGATACTGGGTAGCTTCCAGCAGTTTTACCATTTCGTTTTTCGTGATGGACATATCTGGCTCAAGGTTCACCATGCGGCCATACACTGCCGCAGGTAACTGCCAGACTTTACCGTCGATACGGCTGCGGATCTTCTGATCCAGATACACGCCGTAAATTGCCATCAGCACAACAAAAACAATAAAGAGCTTCAGCAGCAGCCAGAACCAGCCGCGTTTGCCCCGAGGCTTGCGCCCTTTGCCTTTCCCTTTACGCGGCATCGGTTCTTCATCCTCATCATCGTCTTCATAGTCATCGTCATAGTCCTCATCTCTGAGGCGACGACGGCTTACCTTTTCTTTCGCCGGACGCGTTGGTCTTCCCTTACGTCCTATTGGCTCGCGGTCATTCCCCGCCATGCTTTTTCTCCGCAACTTTCAGGCGCAAAGGCCCGATTCTCTTTTCTTCCACCGGTCTGTGAAAGAAGAAATCTCTCAAAATTAGTTCTCCCTCTCCCTGTGGGAGAGGGCCGGGGTGAGGACATCAGGCCGCACATCCCTATCAGGAATACTTCTTCGTCCGCTTCGTCGGCGCCGTATTCGCCGGATCGTCCGGCCAGACGTGTTTGGGGTACCGCCCTTTCATCTCTTTTTGCACATCACGGTAGCTCCCCGCCCAGAACGCCCCCAAATCGCGAGTGATCTGCAAGGGTCGATGCGCAGGCGACAGCAGTTCAAGCACCAACGGCACGCGCCCTTCAGCGATAGACGGCGTGGTTGCCTCACCAAACATCTCCTGCATTCGAACCGCCAGCGCCGGCGGATTATCCTCATGATAACGGATGGCAATCCGGCTTCCGGTCGGCACAGTGTAATGCCCTGGCAGTTCACTATCCAGACGTTGACGCAATGACCAGTCCAGTAAATTCTGTAACGCGACCTTAACATCAAGCGCTTTCAGCGCCCGCAGGGAGTGTACGCCGCTCATCTGCGGCAGTAGCCAGGTCTCCAGCGACGCGAGTAACGTTTCGTCATCCACCGCTGGCCAGGCGTACTCCGGCAACCAGCGAGCGGCGCAGTGCAGGCGAATGCGGTACTGCTCAGCCTCCGGTGTCCAGTTCAGCACGCTCAGCCCTTTTTCCCGAATGCCGTTCAGCATAGCCTGATGGAGCTCGTCTTCCGACGGCTTCGCCAGCGGCTTCGTTCCGAGTGTCAGTTTGCCAATCTGGCTGCGACGAAACGCCTTCAGCGTGCCCTGGGCGTCATCCCACTCGACGATGTCCGATTGCTGGAGCAGATGCGGACAGGTACGGGTCAGGGCGTCAATATCGACGGCAATCGCCTGCAGGATACGCGCATCCGGGGAGTTGCTCCCCTGCAGCAGGAGCGGCGCAATCAGCCACTCATGACGCGTCAGGGCATCATCGCTGTCCAGCATCGCCCCCATACCGTTTGCCAGCTGGTAGCGACCGTCCAGCCCGCGCCGACGCGCAATCCGGTCCGGAAACGCCTGCGCTAACAGCCGGGAGATGCTCTCACTGTCTGGCACGCCGCCGCGGCTGTTAAGCCGCTTACAGAGCTGCTGGGCCCGCTGCTGCCAGTTCCCCTGATTGCGCGAAAACGCCTGCCCCAGATCGCTGCTGCCTCCGCGCGGCGGCTCCTCAAGGATAGCCGCCAGTTTGGCCGCCGTGGCAATCTCATCCTCCCCCTGCGCGGCCACCAGCATCGCGGCCAGACGCGGATCGTTGCCCAGTGCCGCCATTTTCTGGCCGCGTACCGTCAGACGTTCGCCTTCCAGCGCACCAAGCTGGGTCAACAGGTTGCGCGCAGCGGTGAGGTTCACGGCTGGCGGGGAATCAAGCCAGGTAAGCTGTCCAGGATCCGGGCAGCCCCACTGCAGCAGATCCATCACCAGGCCAGACAAATCGCTTTGTAAAATTTCCGGTGTGCTTTGCTGCGTCGCGCGTTCCGCCTGCTCTGCGCTGGTCAAATGCAGGCAGATACCCGGCTCAAGTCGCCCCGCGCGGCCCGCGCGCTGCACCATTGATGCCTGGCTGATGCGCTGCGTCAGGAGTTTAGTCAACCCGGTGCGCGGGTCAAAGCTTGCCACCCTCTCCTGCGCGCTATCAACCACCAGGCGAATACCTTCGATGGTCAAACTGGTTTCAGCAATATTGGTTGCCAGTACCACCTTGCGCTGTCCAACCGGGGCAGGAAGGATAGCTTTACGCTGCTCCTGCAGCGACAGCGCGCCGTAGAGCGGGCAGAGCAGTACATCACCGCCTACGCGAGAGGAAAGCTGCTCCTGCACGCGCTGGATCTCCCCGACGCCCGGCAAAAACAGCAGCAGCGAGCCGGGTTCCTGACGCAGCAGTTCTGCGGTGGCAATGGCGACCGCTTCGTCAAAACGCTGATGGGAGGGAAGCGGTTGATAGCGGCGTTCAACAGGAAAAGCCCGCCCTTCAGAGCTGATGACAGGCGCATCGGGTAGCGCCTGCCGTAGCCGCGCATTGTCCAGCGTGGCCGACATTATCAGCAGCCGGAGATCGTCACGCAGTCCCTGCTGAACGTCCAGCAACAGCGCGAGGGCCAGATCCGCCTGCAGGCTGCGCTCGTGAAATTCATCCAGGATCACCAGCCCGACGCCGGTCAGCTCCGGATCGTTTTGCAGCATGCGGGTGAGAATGCCCTCGGTGACCACCTCAAGGCGCGTTGTCGGACCCACGCAGGTCTCGGCGCGCATCCTGTACCCTACCGTTTCGCCCGGTTTTTCTTTCAGCAGTTCCGCGAGGCGCTGCGCCACGTTGCGTGCGGCCAGCCTGCGCGGCTCCAGCAGGATAATTTTCCCGCTGATGTTCCCCTCTTTCAGAATCTGCAGCGGCAGCCAGGTGGACTTACCCGCCCCCGTCGGGGCATTCAGCAAAACCTGCGGGGAATGGCGTAAGGCAGCGAGAAGGTCAGGAAGAACAACGGCGACCGGCAATGAGGACACTAACAGCTCCAGAGGGTTAACATTCGTCGGCGTACATTGTAGCATCGGCGCATATCATTACCGAGTCCTCCGTATGCCTGAGTCGAAACGGCTGTTTTTTGCCATTGAATTGCCCCCCCCCTTACAGCGTCAAATTGTTCGCTGGCGCGCTGACCACTTCCCGCCGGAGGCCGGTCGCCCTGTCGCGGCGGCCAACCTGCACCTGACGCTGGCCTTTTTGGGCGACGTCAGTGCCGAAAAACAGCGGGCGCTAGCCGCCATGGCAGGGCGTATTGCCCAGCCGGAATTTACGCTGCACCTCGACGACGCGGGCCAGTGGCTGCGTTCGCGCGTGGTCTGGCTGGGTACGCGACAGCCTCCGCGCGGATTATTACAGCTGGCGAACATGCTGCGCGCGCAGGCGGCGCGCAGCGGCTGTTATCAAAGCCCACAGCCGTTTCATCCGCACATCACCCTGCTGCGCGATGCCGGTCAGGCCGTTGCCATCCCGCCGCCGGGTTTTCACTGGGCCTTTCAGGTCAACACATTCGCGCTTTATGAATCCGTCTTTATTCAGGGACGCACCCGCTATACGCCGCTACAGCGCTGGACGCTGGGCGACACCGAAAGGAATTCTGATGAAGTTTAGTCCTCCCCTGCAGCACGCTACGCTTGTCCAACGCTACAAACGCTTCCTCGCCGATGTGATCACGCCAGAAGGCGAACAGCTCACCCTGCACTGCCCCAATACCGGTGCCATGACGGGCTGTGCGACGCCGGGCGACAGGGTCTGGTATTCCACATCAGAAAATACTAAACGCAAATATGCTCATACCTGGGAAATGACCGAAACCCAAAACGGGGCATTTATTTGCGTTAATACCCTGCGCGCCAATCAGTTAGTTAAGGAAGCGCTGACCCATGGTGTTATTCCCGAACTGGTTGGTTATGGCACGCATAAAAGCGAAGTGAAATATGGCGATGAAGGCAGCAGAATTGACTTCATGTTACAGGCGGAAGACAGGCCGGAGTGCTATATTGAAGTAAAATCAGTGACGTTAGCGGAACAGGAAAATGGCTACTTCCCGGATGCGGTAACGCTACGTGGTCAGAAGCATCTGCGAGAGCTAATGAGTGTTGCGGCGGCGGGCAAACGCGCCGTATTGCTGTTTGCGGTATTGCATTCAGCCATTGAACGTTTCTCCCCTGCCCGCCATATTGATCCTAAATACGCGCAATTGTTGAATGAGGCACAAAAGCAGGGGGTAGAGGTTTTCGCTTATAAAGCGGAACTTTCTGCCGATAATATGACTCTGAGATACTCTCTTCCCATTGTCTTATAAGGGATTAGACGATTGACTATTAAGTGTTCTGGCCGCGTGCGCAAATACGCTTTTCCTCACAGGCTTGTCAAGTGTTACGTTTAGATAATTGCCATACGGAAAAGCATCTGCTATTTATAGCGACCTGATTTTTCCCCCAACACGGGGATCGATAGTGCGTGTTAAGGAGAAGCAACATGCAAGAAGGGCAAAACCGTAAAACATCGTCCCTGAGTATTCTCGCCATCGCTGGGGTGGAGCCGTATCAAGAGAAACCGGGCGAAGAGTATATGAACGAAGCCCAGCTGTCGCACTTCAAGCGTATTCTTGAAGCATGGCGTAATCAACTCAGGGATGAAGTCGATCGCACCGTTACTCATATGCAGGATGAAGCTGCTAACTTCCCGGATCCGGTAGACCGTGCCGCTCAGGAAGAAGAGTTCAGCCTCGAACTGCGTAACCGTGACCGCGAACGCAAACTGATCAAAAAGATCGAGAAAACGCTGAAAAAAGTCGAAGACGAAGATTTTGGCTACTGCGAATCCTGCGGTGTTGAAATTGGCATTCGTCGCCTGGAAGCGCGTCCAACCGCCGATCTGTGCATCGACTGCAAAACGCTGGCCGAAATCCGCGAAAAACAGATGGCCGGTTAACACCAGCGCTGTTTACACACTCCAAAGGCGGGAGTTTCTCCCGCCTTGTTACTGTTGATATGTCTGAATCTCACTATATTGGGCGCTTCGCGCCATCTCCTTCCGGTGAATTACACTTCGGCTCATTAATTGCCGCGCTTGGCAGCTACCTGCAGGCTCGCGCCCGTCAGGGAAAATGGCTCGTCCGCATTGAAGATATTGACCCTCCGCGTGAAGTTCCCGGTGCAGCAGAGACGATTCTGCGTCAGCTGGAACATTACGGTCTTCACTGGGATGACGAGGTTCTGTGGCAGTCAACACGTCACGAGGCGTATCGGGAACGTCTGGCCTGGCTTCGCGCTCAGGGGCTTTCCTATAACTGCACCTGCACCCGCGCGCGTATCCAGAGCGCAGGCGGCGTCTATGACGGCCACTGCCGCACGTTGAACAACGGTCCTGAAAATGCCGCCGTGCGAATACTGCAGCGCTCACCGGTGACGCGCTTTCACGATTTACTCTCCGGTGAGATTCATGCCGATGAACGTCTGGCGCGTGAGGATTTTATTATTCACCGTCGCGATGGCCTGTTCGCCTACAACCTGGCCGTGGTGGTGGACGATCATTTTCAGGGCGTGACGGAAATTGTGCGCGGGGCGGATCTGGTCGAGCCGACCGTACGGCAAATCTCGCTGTATCACCAGTTTGGCTGGACGGCACCGGACTATATTCATCTGCCGCTGGCGGTTAATGCGCAGGGCTTAAAATTATCAAAGCAGAACCACGCCCCGGCCCTGCCAGACGGCGATCCGCGTCCTGTTTTGATCGACGCGCTGCGTTTTCTCAACCAGAATGTAACCAACGAATGGCAGGATCTGCGTATTGACGAACTGCTGAAAATGGCCATCGCCAACTGGACGCTCAGGGCTGTGCCAAAAATCCAGCATTCTCAAATGCGTTGCGCTGAGCTATGATTAGCCGCTTTTTTCATAACAAAACACACTACGAGGTGTACCATTTTTACCCGAGTCGCTAATTTTTGCCGTAAAGTGCTAAGCCGCGAAGAGAGCATGGCGAATGATGCTATTGCACAGCCACACATGTCGGTTATTCCGCGTGAGCAGCACTCTATTTCCCGCAAAGATATCAGTGAAAATGCCCTCAAGGTACTCTATCGTCTGAATAAAGCGGGCTACGAGGCCTATCTCGTCGGCGGTGGGGTGCGTGATTTACTGCTGGGCAAAAAACCGAAAGATTTCGACGTGACGACCAGCGCCACGCCTGAGCAGGTGCGCAAATTATTCCGCAACTGTCGTCTCGTTGGCCGCCGCTTCCGTCTGGCTCACGTGATGTTTGGGCCGGAAATTATCGAAGTGGCGACCTTCCGCGGCCACCACGAAGCGGGCGCATCCGATCGCACCACGTCGCAGCGCGGCCAGAACGGTATGCTGCTGCGCGACAACATCTTCGGCTCTATCGAAGAAGATGCCCAGCGTCGCGACTTCACCATCAACAGCCTCTATTACAGCGTGGCGGATTTCACCGTGCGCGATTACGTCGGCGGCATGCAGGACCTGAAAGAAGGTCTGATCCGCCTGATCGGCACGCCGGAAACGCGCTACCGTGAAGATCCCGTACGTATGCTGCGCGCCGTGCGTTTTGCCGCCAAGCTCAATATGCGCATCAGCCCGGAAACGGCCGAGCCGATCCCGCGTCTGGCGACGCTGATTAACGACGTGCCGCCTGCTCGCCTGTTCGAAGAAGCGCTGAAGCTGCTGCAGGCCGGCCACGGTTTTGAAACCTATAATCTTCTGCGCGAATACAACCTGTTCCAGCCGCTGTTCCCGACCATTACCCGCTACTTCACCGAAAACGGTGACAGCCCAATGGAGCGCATGATTGCGCAGGTGCTGAAGAATACCGATACCCGCATTCGCAACGACATGCGCGTGAACCCGGCGTTCCTGTTTGCCGCGATGTTCTGGTATCCGCTGCTGGAAACGGCCCAGCGCATTACCCAGGAGAGCGGGCTCGCCTATTACGATGCGTTCGCGCTGGCCGCCAACGACGTGCTGGACGAAGGCTGCCGCACGCTCGCCATTCCGAAACGTATTACCACTCTGGTGCGCGACATCTGGCAGCTTCAGCTGCGCATGTCACGTCGTCAGGGCAAACGCGCCTGGAAGCTGATGGAGCATCCTAAATTCCGCGCGGCCTTCGATCTCCTGTCGCTGCGCGCGGAAATTGAACGCAACCAGGAGCTGCAGCGTCTGGCGCAGTGGTGGGCTGAATTCCAGGTCTCCGCCCCGCCAGAGCAGAAAGATATGTTGACCGGGCTGGATGAAGAGCCGGAACCGCGTCGCCGTCATCGTCGTCCGCGCAAACGCGCGCCGCGTCGTGAAGGGACAGCATGACCCTCGCGTATATCGCCATCGGCAGCAATTTAGCCTCACCGCTGGAGCAGGTGAATGCTGCCGTAGAGGCGCTGGGTGAGATCCCGCAAAGCCGCATCGTGGCGGTCTCCTCGTTCTATCGCACCCCGCCGCTGGGGCCGCAGGATCAGCCAGACTACCTCAACGCCGCCGTGGTTCTTGAGACTGAGCTGGGTCCCGAAGCGCTGCTGGACAATACCCAGCGTATTGAGCTTCAGCAGGGCCGCGTACGCAAAGCCGAACGCTGGGGGCCGCGCACGCTTGATCTCGATATTATGCTGTTCGGCCATGAGGTGATTAACACTGAACGCCTCACCGTACCGCATTACGACATGAAAAATCGCGGGTTTATGCTCTGGCCGCTGTATGAAGTTGCCCCTTCCCTTACCTTCCCTGACGGGCTCTCGCTAGAGGCCGTTCTCAACAGTCTCGGTGCGGAGAAACCCGCCCGCTGGTAAGGCTGTTTTTTTAGCGATTAACCATAAAATATTTATGGTTAATCGTTTACCTAAAATCATTGTTCCCTCGAATGTTACTGTTAGAATGCGCAAAGATTCGCTTTTGGGCTATCAGGAAACAGTATGAAACCAACCACCATCTCCTTACTGCAGAAATGCAAACAGGAAAAAAAACGCTTCGCCACCATCACCGCGTATGACTACAGCTTCGCCAAACTGTTTGCCGAAGAGGGGATCAACGTCATGCTGGTCGGGGACTCGTTAGGGATGACGGTACAAGGACATGATTCCACCCTGCCGGTAACGGTTGAGGATATCGCTTACCATACCCGCGCCGTGCGCCGTGGCGCCCCAGCCTGCCTGCTGCTTTCCGATCTGCCGTTTATGGCCTATGCCACGCCGGAACAGGCATTCGAAAATGCGGCGGCAGTGATGCGTGCCGGTGCCAATATGGTCAAAATTGAAGGCGGCGCCTGGCTTGTGGATACGGTGAAGATGCTCACCGAGCGCGCCGTGCCGGTGTGCGGGCATTTAGGCCTGACGCCGCAGTCCGTCAATATCTTTGGCGGCTATAAGGTGCAGGGCCGTGGCGATGCCGCCCAGACGCTGCTGGATGATGCCCTGGCGCTGGAAGCCGCAGGTGCCCAGCTGCTGGTGCTGGAGTGCGTGCCGGTTGAACTGGCGAAACGCATCACCGACGCGCTGTCCATTCCGGTGATTGGTATTGGTGCAGGCAACGTCACCGACGGTCAGATTCTGGTGATGCACGACGCCTTCGGTATCACCGGCGGACACATCCCGAAATTTGCCAAAAATTTCCTCGCCGAAGCGGGCGACATGCGCGCTGCGGTCAGGCAGTATATTGCCGACGTTGAATCCGGTGTTTACCCGGGTGAAGAACACAGTTTCCATTAAGGAGTCTCGTTGTGCTAATCATTGAAACCCTGCCGCTGCTTCGCCAGCATATCCGCCGCGCGCGACAGGAAGGTAAACGTATCGCACTGGTCCCGACCATGGGCAATCTGCATGACGGCCACATGAAGCTCGTCGACGAAGCCCGTGCACGAGCAGATATCGTGGTGGTCAGTATCTTCGTGAACCCCATGCAGTTTGACCGCGCAGACGATCTGGCACGCTACCCGCGTACCCTGCAGGAAGATTGCGAGAAGCTCAAAAAACGCCACGCGGATATCGTTTTCTCACCTGCACCGGCGGACGTTTACCCGCAGGGTACCGAAGAGGCAACCTACGTTGACGTCCCGGGCATTTCCACCATGCTCGAAGGCGCCAGCCGCCCTGGCCATTTCCGCGGCGTTTCCACCATCGTCAGCAAGCTGTTCAACCTGGTACAGCCGGACGTAGCCTGCTTTGGCGAGAAAGATTTCCAGCAGCTGGCGCTGATCCGCAAGATGGTTGCGGATATGGGTTACGATATCGAGATTGTCGGCGTACCGATTGTACGCGCCAAAGACGGTCTGGCACTCAGCTCGCGAAATGGCTACCTGACTGCCGAACAGCGTAAAATCGCGCCGGGCTTAAGCAAGGTCATGAACACCATGGCAGAGCAGATGCTGGCAAAAGAGTTAACAGCAGAAGAAATTATCGCCCTTGCCGAGCAGGCGCTTAACGATAAAGGCCTTCGTGCTGACGACGTACAAATTCGTGATGCTGATACGCTGCTGGAATTAACCCAGAACAGCAAGCGCGCAGTCATCCTGGTGGCGGCCTGGCTAGGTCAGGCGCGTCTGATCGACAATAAAGTGGTTGAGCTGGCGTAGTTCCCTTCACCCCTGATAATGATAGGTAAACGTAATGATTCGCAAAATGCTGCAAGGTAAGCTTCACCGTGTGAAAGTCACGCAGGCCGACCTGCACTATGAAGGCTCCTGCGCCATTGACCAGGATTTCCTTGATGCAGCAGGTATCCTCGAAAACGAAGCGATTGATATCTGGAACGTGAACAACGGCAAACGCTTCTCTACCTACGCGATTGCCGCCGAGCGCGGGTCCAAAATCATCTCCGTTAACGGCGCAGCCGCGCACTGCGCAGACGTGGGTGATATCGTGATCATCGCCAGCTTCGTGATGATGTCTGACGAAGAAGCGCGCCGCTGGCAGCCTAAAGTCGCCTACTTCGAAGGCGACAATGAAATGAAGCGCACCGCAAAGGCGATTCCGGTTCAGGTTGCATAAGCACTACCCCTGCGGCTGATTGCTGATCAGCCGCGACATCGTCTCCAGCGAATCCGTTCTTAAGATGTACAGGCGTTTCAGTAAGAACGGATTATCCCCCGGCTTCACCTTTCCTTTCACCGTCGTCACCGCCAGATGGAAACCGGCATCATTCGCCGCCTTTATCGCTTTATTGTCGTAGCCGCCGAAGGGGTAAGAGACATACAGCACGCGCGGGTTAAACTGCGCCAGCGCGCGACGCGAGCGTTCAAAATCAAACAAAATCACGTGATAGCTGCGGCTCAGTAAAATCGGATGCTTATTGGCATCCACGCGGTGCAGGAAGTGGGTATGAGACTGAATATCGAACACATCCTGAATCCCCTTAATCTCCTGCACGCTCATAAACTGCAGGGATTTAGGATCCCACTTCTGCGGATGGCCTTTTATGCGGGAAGAGATAATAAACGCGGTAGCCTTGAAGCCGTACTCTTTCAGCACAGGATAAGCATAGCGGCTGACAGATTTCAGGCCATCGTCAAAGGTTATCACCACCGATTTCGCAGGCAGGTTCATTTTGTTACGCACGTACCCTTCCAGCTGGTACATCGTCAGGGTGGTATAGCCCTGATCGCGAAGCCATGCCATCTGGTTATTGAACGCACGTACGCTGGTCGTCGTGGACGTATGTCGAAAGCGCGTGTTTTCTTCATCACGCAAAATATGATGGTAGGTCAGAACAGGAAGGCCGTTATCTTCCTGCGCATCCAGGCTGCTGATCCACGCCAGACGATTACCGATGCGGATCTGAAACCAGGTCTGGTTTAAACGGTCTTTAAGTTTGTTCAGGATCGGATAGCGAAGATTGGCGCTTAAGGTGCCGAAGGGTGCGCTGCCGTTGTTCGGGGCGTTATAAACGGGCGTGTCTTTCCACGTTATCAGGTTTTGATTGCTCAGCGGTTTGTTCAAATCCCCCAGGCCATCCTCGACGCGCTGTTTGCCCTGAACCGGCTCCAGATGCCCCTTGTCGATAAAGCCCGTGCCAAATCCGAAGCGAAATTCATAGTAGTCCGCCGCCGCAGGCACCACCGCGAGGATCTGCCCTGCCCGCACGTTGCCAACGTTAATGACGCTGTTGCCGATCTGCGCCCAAATCGCCGCATCTTCGGTGGTTTGCATATATTGAGCAGGCAGTCTTTGCTGACTTAATAAACTGGCAGAAACAGTGCCGGACACGAACATCAATAGCAGGAAAACAATACGCGTGAACATGAGGGTCTTATTCGAAGCGGAAATACTTACGCCATTGTAGCAAAAGCGACATCAATACCAATGTTTAATTCTTATACAGGTCATGCAGCAGGACAAAGGGAGGATTTTTTTGCTGTTGATGCCACAAGCTGCTGACGCCCGGGGTACCCAGCGAAACAATAGCGTTACGGAACGCTGCGCTGGTTAAGGTCTCGCGATGGGGATACATCATTTCAAGCAGTGGAAAGCTAATACCGGAGATCACCTCGCAGCAGTCGTGCTTATGGCTCATCAGGGCCGCAGCACGGTACGGCGCCGCGCCGGATTTATCGGTAAGAAAAATCACGCCGTCTCCGGTGTCGGTTTCATGAAGGGCATCGCACATCATCCGGCCAAGCATGTTGGTACTCAAACCGCGCCAGTAGTTAACCGCGCGACACTGTGGCAGCGGACCAAACCTGGCTTCCAGCTTCAGCAGCATGTCCTGCGCCCGTTCATCGTGGCAGGTGATAACCCATCCCAGCATAACTCTCTCCTTAGCAGGCAAGTAGTTTAGCGGAGTGAAGGTTAGCTTTCGGTGATAACTGTCAAAGAAAGTGCCCGGCAGACAGAATGTCGCCGGGCTGAGGGCTAGCTGCGCAGACCGCGTCCGCGCTGGATCAGATACCAGCACAGCAGGTAGAAGACGATGATGAACACCACCAGCACCGCCACCGTGGTAAACAGCGGCACATCGGTGATGCCGAGGAAGCCAAAGCGGAAACCGCTGATCATGTAGACGATCGGGTTCAGGTGCGACAGCGCCTGCCAGAACGGCGGCAGCAGCGTCAGGGAGTAGAACACCCCGCCGAGATAGGTCAGCGGCGTCAGCACGAAGGTCGGGATCAGGCTGATGTCGTCAAACGTTTTGGCAAACACGGCGTTCAGCAGACCGGCCAGCGAGAAGAGGATCGCCGTCAGGAGCAGGGTCAGGGCCACGAAAAGCCAGGAGTGCACCTGGAACGGCACGAAGAACAGCGAGATGGCCGTCACCAGGATCCCAACACACAGACCGCGCGCCACGCCGCCACCGACGTAACCGGCAATGATCACATGCGTTGGCACCGGTGCCACCAGCAGCTCCTCAATATTGCGCTGGAACTTGGCGCTGAAAAAGGACGACGCCACGTTGGCATAGGCGTTGGTGATCACCGCCATCATGATCAGGCCAGGCACGATAAACTGCATATAGGTAAAGCCGTGCATCTCACCAATCCGGGAACCAATCAGGTTACCGAAGATGATGAAATAGAGCGTCATCGTGATGACTGGCGGCACCAGGGTTTGCACCCAGATGCGCATAAAACGGTTAATCTCTTTCGCCCAGATACTTTTCAGCGCGACCCAGTAAAGATGCGTCATGCCTTGTCTCCTTGTTTATCCTGCACCAGAGAGACAAACAGCTCTTCCAGTCGGTTCGCTTTGTTACGCATACTTAAAACCTGAATACCCTGCGCGCTCAGCTGGGAGAACACGCTGTTAATCCCCTGCTCGCGCAGCACTTCCACTTCCAGCGTCGAGGTATCCACCAGACGATACTGGTACCCTTCAAGCTTCGGTAACGGGCTCTTTGCCGCCAGATCGAGAATAAAGGTTTCTGATTTCAGCTTGGAGAGCAGGTTCTTCATCGAGGTGTTTTCCACCAGCTCGCCGTGCTGAATGATGCCGATGTTGCGGCACAGCATTTCCGCCTCTTCCAGGTAGTGGGTAGTCAGAATGATGGTGGTGCCTTTGTCATTGAGGTCTTTCAGGAAGCCCCACATGGAGCGGCGCAGCTCAATGTCTACGCCCGCCGTCGGCTCATCGAGGATCAGCAGCTTTGGCTCGTGCATCAGCGCACGGGCAATCATCAGGCGGCGCTTCATCCCGCCGGATAACATCCGGGCGCGTTCGTTACGCTTTTCCCACAGATCGAGCTGCTTGAGGTATTTTTCGCTCCGCTCCAGGGCCTCTTTACGCTCAACGCCGTAATAACCCGCCTGGTTAACGACGATCTGCTGCACCGTCTCAAACGGGTTGAAGTTGAATTCCTGCGGGACCAGACCCAGCTGGCGCTTGGCGTTGACCACATCTTTTTGCAGGTCGTATCCGAACACGCTGACGCGGCCGGAGGTTTTGTTCACCAGCGAGCTAATGATGCCGATGGTAGTCGATTTCCCCGCCCCGTTCGGCCCCAGAAGCGCGTAAAAATCACCGGCCTCTACTTTAAGATCTATTCCGCGCAGCGCCTGAACGCCGCCCGGATAGGTTTTTTTAAGCTGCTCAAGCTCCAGTGCAATTGCCATGAAATTAACTTACCTTCAGTTCTGACACACGTTGTGTGGTTTCATTAAAAGTCGGGTTACCCTATAGTAGCGCAACGTAATTACTCGGTTACAGGTCGCTAACCTCCATGAACAACATAGATACACTCATCAGCAACAATGCACTATGGTCAAAAATGCTGGTGGAGGAAGACCCCGGATTTTTTGGAAAACTCGCGCAGGCGCAAAACCCACGCTTTCTCTGGATTGGATGCTCCGACAGCCGCGTACCGGCGGAGCGCCTGACCGGCCTCGAGCCCGGCGAACTGTTTGTTCACCGCAACGTTGCCAACCTGGTGATTCACACCGATCTCAACTGTCTTTCTGTTGTTCAGTATGCCGTTGACGTTCTGCAAGTCGAGCACATCATCATCTGCGGCCACTACGGCTGCGGCGGCGTGCAGGCGGCGGTTGAAAATACGGAGCTGGGGCTCATTGATAACTGGCTGCTCCACATCCGCGATATCTGGTTCAAACATAGCTCACTGCTGGGCGAAATGCCGCAGGAGCGCCGCATGGATACCCTGTGCGAACTCAACGTGATGGAGCAGGTGTATAACCTGGGCCACTCAACGATCATGCAATCGGCGTGGAAGCGCGGGCAGAAGGTCTCGATCCACGGCTGGGCGTACGGTATTCACGATGGTCTGCTGCGCAACCTGGAAGTGACCGCCACCAACCGCGAAACGCTGGAGCAGCGTTACCGTTCGGGAATTGCCAACCTTCAGCTTAAGCACGTAAACCATAAATAAACAAAGCCGGGTGGCGGCTGCGCCTTACCCGGCCTACATGTGCCCATTCGTAGGCCCGGTAAGCGCAGCGCCACCGGGCAACAAACCGCAATTACTCGTCCAGCAATACCACTTTCCCAACATACGGCAGATGACGATAACGCTGTGCGTAGTCAATACCGTAACCGACGACGAACTCGTCCGGGATAGAGAAACCGACGAACTCCACCGGCACCTGCACTTCACGGCGGTCAGGCTTATCCAGCAGGGTGCAAATCGCCAGCGATTTTGGCTCACGCAGGCTCAGGATCTCGCGCACTTTTGACAGCGTGTTGCCGGAGTCGATGATGTCCTCAACGATCAACACATCTTTGCCACGAATATCTTCATCCAGATCTTTCAGGATTTTCACATCACGGGTGGTGGACATGCCGCTGCCGTAGCTGGAGGCGGTCATAAAATCGACCTCATGGGGCACATGCACCTCACGGCACAGGTCTGCCATGAACATGAAAGAGCCGCGCAACAGACCGACCAGCACCATTTCGCTGCCGCTGTCCTTGTAATGTTCGGTGATTTGACGACCCAGTTCGGCGATACGCGCTTTGATCTCGGCTTCCGGGATCATCACTTCAACAGTATGTTTCATATTACTAACCAAATGATTTTAATGAAAATCTCTCAATACGGATGAGTTAATATCCAGCACTGATACGCAAGCCAGCCATTATATCAGCAAATGGATAACCCTGGCGTATGAGTTATAAAAAGCAAATATTGTGATTCCGATCACACTTGTTAATACCTATAATTAGTTGCTAGCAAATTATTAACAAAAACTGACGAGTACACTTTCTATGGCTGAAACAAACTCTAAACAGCCGCGTCTACTGGTGACATTAACAGCGCTATTCGCCGCCTTCTGCGGCCTGTACCTGTTAATCGGTGGCGTCTGGCTGGTCGCGATCGGCGGCTCCTGGTACTACCCGATTGCGGGCCTGGTTATGCTTGGCGTAACCGTCCTGCTCTGGCGTAGAAAACAATCTGCACTGTGGCTGTATGCCGCACTCCTTCTTGCCACCATGATCTGGGGCGTCTGGGAAGTCGGCTTTGACTTCTGGGCGCTGACGCCGCGCAGTGACATCCTGGTCTTCTTCGGCATCTGGCTGATCCTGCCGTTCGTCTGGCGTCGCCTGATCGTGCCGTCCAGCGGTGCGGTCGCGGCGCTGGTGGTAGCGCTGTTAATCAGCGGCGGTATCCTGACCTGGGCTGGCTTCAACGATCCGCAGGAGATCAACGGTACGCTGAGCGCAGAATCGACGCCTGCGGCGGCGATCTCTCAGGTTGCTGACGGCGACTGGCCTGCCTATGGCCGTAACCAGGAAGGTCAGCGCTACTCTCCGCTGAAGCAGATCAACGCGGACAACGTTAAAAACCTGAAAGAAGCCTGGGTATTCCGTACCGGCGATCTGAAGATGCCGAACGATCCGGGTGAACTGACCAACGAAGTGACGCCAATTAAAGTCGGCGATATGCTTTATCTGTGTACAGCGCACCAGCGTCTGTTCGCGCTCGACGCGGCCACCGGTAAAGAGAAATGGCACTTCGATCCGCAGCTGAACTCCAACCCGTCCTTCCAGCACGTGACCTGCCGTGGCGTCTCTTATCACGAAGCGCGCCCGGATAATGCGAGCCCGGAAGTCATTGCCGACTGTCCTCGCCGCATCATGCTGCCGGTGAACGATGGTCGTCTGTTCGCCATCAATGCCGAAACGGGCAAGCTGTGCGAAACCTTTGCCAACAAAGGTATCCTGAATCTGCAGACCAATATGCCGGACACCACGCCGGGTCTGTATGAGCCGACCTCCCCGCCCATCATCACCGATAAAACCATCGTGATTGCCGGTTCGGTAACGGATAACTTCTCCACACGTGAAACCTCCGGCGTTATCCGTGGTTTCGACGTGAACACCGGTAAACTGCTGTGGGCCTTCGACCCGGGCGCGAAAGATCCGAACGCGATCCCGTCGGACGAACACACCTTTACCTTTAACTCGCCAAACTCCTGGGCGCCAGCGGCGTATGACGCGAAGCTGGACCTGGTCTACCTGCCGATGGGCGTTACTACGCCAGATATCTGGGGCGGTAACCGCACGCCGGAGCAGGAACGTTATGCCAGCGCTATCGTGGCATTGAACGCGACCACCGGTAAGCTGGCCTGGAGCTACCAGACCGTTCACCACGATCTGTGGGATATGGATATGCCGTCCCAGCCGACGCTGGCGGACATCACCGTTGATGGCAAAACCGTACCGGTGATTTACGCTCCAGCGAAAACCGGCAACATCTTCGTGCTGGATCGCAGCAACGGCAAGCTGGTTGTGCCTGCACCGGAAAAACCGGTTCCGCAGGGTGCGGCGAAAGGCGATTACGTCAGCAAAACCCAGCCGTTCTCCGATCTGAGCTTCCGTCCGAAGAAAGACCTCAGCGGGGCAGACATGTGGGGTGCCACGATGTTTGACCAGCTGGTGTGCCGCGTGATGTTCCATCAGCTGCGCTACGAAGGCATCTTCACGCCGCCTTCTGAGCAGGGCACGCTGGTCTTCCCGGGTAACCTGGGGATGTTCGAGTGGGGTGGGATCTCCGTTGACCCTAACCGTCAGGTCGCGATTGCCAACCCAATGGCGCTGCCGTTCGTTTCCCGTCTGATCCCACGCGGTCCGGGCAACCCAATGGAGCAGCCAAAAGACGCGAAAGGCAGCGGTACCGAAGCCGGCATTCAGCCGCAGTATGGCGTACCGTTCGGCGTGACGCTGAACCCGTTCCTGTCGCCGTTCGGTCTGCCGTGTAAACAGCCTGCCTGGGGTTATATCTCCGGTCTGGATCTGAAAACTAACCAGATCGTGTGGAAAAAACGTATTGGTACGCCACAGGACAGCATGCCGTTCCCAATGCCGGTTCCGGTGCCGTTCAATATGGGTATGCCAATGCTGGGTGGCCCAATCTCCACCGCCGGTAACGTGCTGTTCATCGCGGCAACCGCAGATAACTACCTGCGCGCGTACAACATGACCAACGGTGAAAAACTGTGGCAAGGCCGTCTGCCAGCGGGTGGACAAGCCACGCCGATGACCTATGAAGTGAATGGCAAGCAGTACGTTGTCATCTCCGCGGGTGGTCACGGCTCGTTTGGCACGAAGATGGGCGACTATATTGTCGCGTATGCGTTGCCTGACGAAAACAAGTAACTGAAAAGCCCGGTGGCGCTTACGCTTACCGGGCCTATGGATACGCTATGTAGGCCGGGTAAGGCGAAGCCGCCACCCGGCTTTTTTTATACGGTAAAGCCCAGCATCATCCCCGTATCTTCATGCTCCAGCAGATGGCAGTGCGCCATATAGGCAAACTCCTTCGGCGCATCGTGGTCAAACTTCACCAGCACCTCGCTGACGCCGCCTTCCACCTTCACCGTATCCTTCCAGCCCGCGCGATGCGCGTCCGGGGCTTTGCCGTTCTCAGAGAGAATGCGGAACTGCGTGCCGTGGATATGGAACGGGTGCAGCATCATGTCCCCTTCACCTGAAATCACCCAGCGCTCAAACTGCCCTTTTGTCGCAGCAAACATCGGCGTGTTCATGTCGAACGCTTTGCCGTTGATCATGTTGGCGTTGTGGAAATCAAAGCCATGGTCGCCGTGATTCATGTTCCCCATGCCGCCCATGTTGCCGTGGTCCATGTTCATGTGACCCATCATCTGCCCGTGATGCATCCCCGCCATCGCCTTATCGCCATATTTCGCCATCAGCGCCTGCATGCCCATCATATCGAGCATCGGGTTCATGGAGAGCTGCAGTTTGCGTTGCGTAAGCCCATCCAGCGACGGAAGTGCCGGCAGCGTGGTTAACGTATCAGGGAGCGTGCCGGAAGCGGTCACCCGTAACGGCTGGATACGCAGCACCGGATGCGGCTTGTCAAACGGCGCGACCGCCATCCCCATCTGGCTAACCGGCAGGGTCACAAGATCGAACGGCTTGCCGTCGCTGATATCCACCAGCACCTCAAAGCGCTCCCCCATCAGCATCGGCAGTTCGTTGACCTTCACCGGCTCAGGCAGCAGCCCGCCGTCGCTGGCGACCACGTACAGCGGACGCTTATCGCTGGTGGCGAAGTTGAGGGAACGCGCGTTACAGCCGTTAAGCAGACGCAGGCGCAGCCAGCCTTTCGGCGCGGCGTGCTGAGGATAAATGGCGCCGTTGGTCAGCAGCGTGTCGCCAAACCAGCCGACCGCCGCGCTCATCACATCCAGCTGGTAGTCGATTTGCCCGTCAGCGGTGAATTTCTTGTCCTGCACAATCACCGGCACATCGTCGATGCCCCACTGCTTCGGCAGGCGCAGCAGGCGGCTTTCGTCGTCTTCAATCAGCACCAGCCCCGCCAGCCCCATCGCTACCTGATGGCCCGTTTTGCCATGCTGATGCGGATGGAACCAGCAGGTCGCGGCGCGCTGGTTGGGCGTAAAGGTGACGCTGCGCGTGCCGCCCGCTTTGATGATGCCCTGCGGCCCGCCGTCTACCTCGCCCGGCACTTCCAGTCCGTGCCAGTGCACCGTCGTCTCTTCAGCAAGCGTATTGTGGATATCCACCGTCACCGCTTTACCTTTGCGCAGCTGTAGCGCAGGACCGAGAAGATTGCCGTTATAGCCCCAGGTTGTCGCGTTGTGCGCACCGAACAGCCTGTTACCGGACTGAACGACAAGCTGGATACGGCTGCGGGCGTCAGCGGTCAGCAAATCAGGGATGGGTAAGGCAGGCCTGTCAGCCGCGAAAACCGCACGGCTCCAGAGGGGTAAGGCGCTGGCAGCCCCCAGCGCCACGGAATATTTTAAAAAATCACGACGTTGCATGTTCATTTCCTTATTTCCAGCAGGCGATCTTTTGAGCATAAACCCTCCCCTTACCGGAAGGTCAAGTAAAGCGGCAATAATAAAGATCGTCGCACTGGCACCAAGTATGCTAACGTTAATTTTCCGTGAAGAAGTGGTAGAAGCAATGAAGACGTTTTTCAGGACAATTTTGTTCGGTAGCCTGATGGCAATGTGTGCGAACAGCTATGCGCTCAGTGAAAATGAAGCGGAAGATATGGCCGATTTAACGGCGGTTTTTGTATTCCTGAAAAATGATTGTGGCTACCAGAATTTACCCAACGGGCAAATTCGCCGCGCGCTGGTCTTTTTTGCCCAGCAGAACCAGTGGGATCTCAGCAACTACGACAGCTTTGACATGAAGGCGCTCGGCGAAGACAGCTACCGTGACCTAAGCGGTATTGGCATTCCCACGGCTAAAAAATGCAAAGCGCTGGCTCGCGATTCGCTCAGCCTGCTCGCCTACGTCAAATAACCTTCCCGACGCCTCCTGTTAAACCTATAGCCGTGCAACCACGGTTATAGTTAGCTATCATGTTTCGCTCATTTTTTGTGAGCGTAACGGATGTTAACAAAGGAGGAGTCCGCGTATGGCCGACCACACGTTGTGGCATGAAACACTGCATGACCAGTTTGGTCAGTACTTTGCCGTTGATAACGTGCTCTATCATGAAAAAACCGATCACCAGGATCTCATCATCTTCGAGAATGCTGCCTTTGGCCGCGTGATGGCGCTGGACGGCGTCGTGCAAACGACCGAGCGAGATGAGTTTATCTATCATGAGATGATGACCCACGTCCCGCTGCTGGCGCACGGCCATGCAAAGCATGTCCTGATTATCGGCGGTGGCGACGGTGCAATGCTGCGTGAAGTTTCCCGCCATCGCTCGATTGAAACCATCACCATGGTGGAAATCGATGCGGGCGTCGTCTCGTTCTGCCGCCAGTACCTGCCCAACCACAATGCCGGTAGCTATGACGATCCGCGTTTTAATCTGGTGATTGATGACGGGGTTAACTTTGTTAACCAGACAACCCAGACCTTTGACGTCATTATCTCCGACTGCACCGATCCTATCGGCCCTGGCGCGTCGCTGTTTACCTCCTCGTTCTACGAAGGCTGCAAGCGTTGCCTGAACCCGGGCGGGATCTTCGTCGCCCAAAACGGCGTCTGCTTCCTGCAACAGGATGAAGCGCTGGATAGCCATCGCAAGCTCAGCACCTATTTCGAGGATGTCAGCTTCTATCAGGCGGCCATTCCGACGTACTACGGCGGGATCATGACCTTTGCCTGGGCGACGGATAACGACGTATTACGTCATCTTTCCACCGAAATTATTCAGGCCCGCTTCCATCAGGCAGGTCTACAGTGCCGATACTACAATCCGGCTATTCATACCGCAGCGTTTGCTCTGCCGCAGTACCTGCAAGACGCATTATCCACTAAGGGGGTGAGCTAATTGAAAAAGCTTAAACTGCATGGCTTTAACAATCTGACCAAAAGCCTGAGTTTTTGTATTTACGATATCTGCTATGCCAAAACAGCGGAAGAACGCGATGGTTACATCGCCTATATCGACGAACTCTACAACGCCAACCGTCTGACCGAGATCCTGTCAGAAACCTGTTCCATTATCGGCGCCAACATTCTGAATATTGCCCGACAGGATTATGAACCCCAGGGCGCCAGCGTGACCATACTGGTCAGCGAAGAGCCGGTCGATCCGAAGCTTATCGACAAAACGGAACATCCGGGCCCGCTGCCGGAAGTAGTGGTTGCTCACCTGGATAAAAGCCATATCTGCGTCCATACCTACCCGGAGAGTCACCCGGAAGGCGGGCTGTGTACGTTCCGCGCCGATATTGAAGTGTCGACCTGCGGCGTGATTTCCCCACTGAACGCACTGAACTATCTCATCCACCAGCTGGAATCGGATATCGTCACGATTGATTACCGCGTGCGCGGTTTTACCCGTGACGTCAACGGCATGAAGCACTTCATCGACCACGAGATCAACTCTATTCAGAACTTTATGTCCGAGGACATGAAGTCGCTGTACGACATGATGGACGTGAACGTGTATCAGGAAAACATCTTCCATACCAAGATGTTACTTAAGGAGTTCGACCTTAAGCACTATATGTTCCACACGAAGCCGGAAGATTTAAGCGAAGAAGAGCGTAAGGCGATTACTGACCTGCTCTGGAAAGAGATGCGCGAGATCTACTACGGCCGCAACATTCCGGCCGTGTAAGTGTTGCCCGGAGCAGGGATGCTTCGGGAAATTACCGCTGTTTCATGAACTCGCGGTAGGCATTCACCACCTGAAGGAAGTCTTCTACGCCGCACAGCGACAGGCTTTCTTCGTCATAGTAGCTCATCCCCTCTTCCATCTCGTCGCCTGAAAACTCGAGCTGGTTGGCACGCACCATGACCTCTTCACCGTCCATCCACAGCGTGTATTCGTGCCCGGCGCGTTGCCAGGAGCGCTCACTGCCTTTCACCGTCTTTGCCGCCTGTTCAACCTCATCAAGAAGGGAGAGATTTTCTTTCACCTCTTCGTTAAACCAGTGTCCAACGGCTTCGTGGCCCATCGACATACGCACTTTCACCACTCCGGTGATGTCGCGCAGAAATTCGTAATCCATAGTGTTTTCCTCTGCAAAGCCATTAAGGTAATTATCGCAGCAGCGAGGAAGAAAAAAAGCGTGGGAGGTGGGAGGAATGAAAATAAAAAACCCACCGTAGTTGCGATGGGTTTTGTAGGCCCGGTTAGCGTAGCGCCACCGGGCAATGGGTCAGGTGCGGTCTGGTGCCCTCACCCCCAGCCCATCTCCCACGGGAGAGGGTAGCATTTATACTGCCGTCTGGAAGATAACCCCGTCGGCCTTCTCGGTGTACTGAGAGAGCTGGTCGAAGTTCAGGTAGCGATAGGTATCCACCGCGGTCTTATCTACCTGAGCCACAAAGGTCTGGTACTCTTCCGGCGTTGGCAGTTTGCCAATCAGCGCCGCAACCGCCGCCAGCTCCGCAGAGGCCAGGAAGACGTTCGCACCGGTACCTAAACGGTTCGGGAAGTTACGGGTCGAAGTGGAGACCACCGTCGCGCCGTCGGCTACGCGCGCCTGGTTGCCCATACACAGGGAACAGCCAGGAATTTCGATACGCGCGCCGCTCTTACCAAACACGCTGTAGTAGCCCTCTTCGGTCAGCTGAGCCGCGTCCATACGGGTTGGCGGCGCCACCCACAGACGGGTTGGCAGCTGGCCTTTGTGGGTATCCAGCAGCTTACCGGCCGCGCGGAAGTGACCGATGTTGGTCATGCACGAACCAATGAACACTTCGTCGATCTTCTCGCCCTGGACCTCAGACAGCGGACGCGCGTCGTCCGGATCGTTCGGTGCACACAGGATTGGCTCTTTGATATCCGCCAGATCGATGTCGATCACCGCCGCGTACTCTGCGTCAGCATCGGCTTCCAGCAGCTGCGGATCGGCCAGCCATTTTTCCATGCCCTGGATACGACGCTCCAGCGTACGACGGTCGCCGTAGCCTTCTGCAATCATCCACTTCAGCAGCACGATGTTAGAGTTCAGGTACTCAACGATCGGCTCTTTGTTCAGCTTGATGGTACAGCCCGCAGCCGAACGCTCGGCGGAGGCATCGGTCAGCTCGAACGCCTGCTCCACTTTCAGATCCGGCAGACCTTCAATTTCCAGAATGCGGCCAGAGAAGATGTTTTTCTTCCCTTTCTTCTCAACGGTCAGCAGACCCTGTTTAATCGCATACAGCGGGATCGCGTGAACCAGGTCGCGCAGGGTAATACCCGGCTGCATTTTACCTTTGAAGCGAACCAGCACCGATTCCGGCATATCCAGCGGCATCACGCCGGTCGCGGCAGCAAACGCCACCAGACCGGAGCCCGCCGGGAAGGAGATACCGATTGGGAAACGGGTATGGGAGTCACCGCCGGTACCCACGGTATCCGGCAGCAGCATGCGGTTCAGCCAGGAGTGGATAACGCCGTCGCCCGGACGCAGGGAGACACCGCCACGGTTCATAATGAAGTCTGGCAGCGTGTGGTGCGTGGTCACGTCAACCGGCTTCGGATACGCCGCGGTGTGGCAGAAGGACTGCATTACCAGGTCAGACGAGAAGCCCAGGCACGCCAGGTCTTTCAGTTCGTCACGGGTCATTGGGCCAGTGGTGTCCTGAGAGCCTACGGAGGTCATCTTCGGCTCGCAGTAGGCGCCAGGACGGATACCGGCCACGCCGCAGGCGCGACCGACCATTTTCTGTGCCAGCGAGAAGCCGCGGTTGCTTTCCGCCACGTCTTTCGCATGACGGAACACGTCTGAGTGCGGCAGGCCCAGCGCTTCACGCGCTTTGGTGGTCAGGCCACGGCCGATGATCAGCGGAATACGGCCACCGGCGCGCACTTCGTCGATCAGCACGTCGGTTTTCAGCTCAAAGCTCGCCAGCAGCTCGTTGGTTTCGTGGTTACGCACTTCACCTTTATACGGGTAGACGTCAATCACGTCGCCCATGTTCAGGTTAGAAACATCCACTTCAATTGGTAGTGCGCCCGCATCTTCCATGGTGTTAAAGAAGATTGGCGCAATCTTACCGCCCAGGCACAGGCCGCCGCCGCGCTTGTTCGGCACGTGCGGAATATCGTCACCCATAAACCAGAGGACGGAGTTGGTGGCGGACTTACGGGAAGAGCCGGTACCCACAACGTCACCCACGTAAGCCAGCGGGAAACCTTTCTTCTGCAGGGCTTCGATCTGTTTGATCGGGCCGACAACGCCCGGCTGATCCGGCTCAATGCCTTCACGGGCGTTTTTCAGCATCGCCAGGGCGTGCAGCGGGATATCCGGGCGAGACCACGCGTCCGGTGCCGGAGAGAGGTCATCGGTGTTGGTTTCACCGGTCACTTTGAAAACAGTAACGGTAATTTTTTCAGCCAGCGCTGGACGATTCAGGAACCATTCGGCATCGGCCCAGGACTGCATCACCTGCTTCGCATAGACGTTGCCTGCTTTGGCTTTTTCTTCCACATCGTAGAAGTTATCGAACATCAGCAGCGTAGACGAGAGCGCTTTAGCGGCAATCGGTGCCAGCTTGTCATTATCCAGCGCGTCAATCAGCGGATGAATGTTGTAACCACCCTGCATGGTGCCGAGCAGTTCAATGGCTTTTTCAGGAGTAACCAGTGGGGAGGTGGCTTCGCCTTTGGCGATAGCAGCAAGGAATCCGGCTTTTACGTAGGCAGCTTCATCTACGCCAGGCGGTACGCGGTTGATCAGCAGATCTAACAGGAATTCTTCTTCGCCCTTAGGCGGGTTCTTCAGCAGCTCGACGAGCGCGGCCATTTGGGTTGCATCTAAAGGTTTGGGTACAATTCCCTCGGCGGCACGTTCTGCTACGTGCTTACGGTATTCTTCTAGCACGACGGTTCTCCTCGCTCTCATTGTCATATGCGGCGGGCGTTCTCTTCACGCTCCTGTGAGACAGCAGTTTGTAGGGTAAATGCCCGATACCGCGTCGGGCAGCATAGCAGGATTTCTGCACAGTGTTAATCCGTTTACAAAAAAGCAACATTAAAAAGTTTGCTGAATCGTTAAGCATGGTGTAGCGGGGATTTAGGGCATCATTTAGCGGTTCTTCTGCACCGTGACGCTTCAGTTTTTTCTTCATCAGATATAATTGTGTAATAAATACTCACACTCTTTATCCGGACGTACCGGACGCTTCCCAATAAAAGTCAAAACAGTAAAAGACGGGTGAATAATACTCACGCCAACCGTAACGCCTCACGGCACAGCGCTGGTCTCGTTGGAGTCATTTTATGAAGTTGCCCTTTAAGCCACATCTGCTCATCCTTCTGTGCAGTGCCGGGCTGCTTGCCGCCTCAGGCGTCTTGTTTGTCAAAAGTCGTGCAACGGAACCCGTTGCGCCAGCCCCCGTCGCTCAACAACCGGCGGCACCTGCCGTAGCCCAGCCCGCCCCTGTGGTCGCGCCGACCTACACTGCCGCGCAAATCGATCAGTGGGTTGCCCCCATTGCGCTCTACCCTGACGCCCTGCTTTCACAAATTCTGATGGCCTCGACTTACCCGGCCAACGTGATTCAGGCGGCTCAGTGGTCAAAAGACAACCCTAAAATGGAAGGGGACGCCGCCATTCAGGCCGTTGCCAGCCAGCCCTGGGATCCGAGCGTAAAATCGCTGGTCGCGTTTCCTCAGCTCATGTCGCTGATGGGTGAAAACCCGCCGTGGGTACAAAATCTGGGCGATGCGTTTCTCGCGCAGCCGAAAGACGTGATGGATTCCGTTCAACGCCTGCGCGCGCTGGCACAGAAGACCGGTGCTTTACAATCTACGCCTCAGCAGACGGTCACCACCGTGACAAAGCCAGCACCAGCGAAAACCCGCGCCACCGAGGCAACGACAACAACCGCGTCTGCGCCCGCCCCAACGGTGATCAAAATTGAATCTGCCGATCCGCAGGTCGTTTATGTTCCCACCTATAACCCCAATACGGTTTATGGGACCTGGCCCAACACCGCCTATCCTCCCACCTATCTCCCGCCCACGCCCGGAGAGCAGTTTGGCAACAGCTTCGTCAACGGCTTAGGCTTCAGCCTGGGCGTTGCCACAACCTATGCCATTTTCAGCAATATCGACTGGGATGACGACGATGACTGGGACCACCACCATGACGGTGACTGGGATAATCACGGCGGCTATAACCGCAACGGTGATAACAACATCAATATCAACGTTGAGAACTTCAATAAAATCAGTGGACAGCGTCTGACGGACGCCAACCGTACCTGGCAGCATAACCCGGCCTATCGGGAAGGCGTGCCCTATCCGACTAACCAGCTCAACAGTCGCTTCCACTCCACCAGCACGGCGACCGGGCTAAGCGCAACGCAGCAAAAGCCGGTTAATCGCGACAGCCAGCGCCAGGCGGCCCTGAGCCAGATAGAGAAATCCACGGGGAAAACCTTCCCGCAAACGGCACGTCCCGGCACGAAAGATGCGCAGCGTCAGGCCTCGAGTGAACAGCTGAAGCAAATTTCGCAGCGCAACAACTACCGTGGCTACGACACCAAACCGCAGACGGCGAAGCGGACCACCACGCAGCAGCGAGAAAATCGTCAGGCTGTAACCCAAAGACAGGAGAAACGCGTTTCACAGCCCGCGCAGCAACGCGCTCTGCAGCAGCGAAACGGTCAGCCCCGGGCCAATGCGCTGAGCGGCAACGACAGCCGTTCCGCGAACTGGCAGGCGCAGCAGCAGCGCGGTGCGCAAAGCAGGCAGCTTGCGGCTCGCCAGCAGCAGCCCCGTCAGGTATCTGGTGGACGCGCTGAACGCCGTGAATTTAGACATCGCTAAGGGAACCGACATGAAAAGTAAACTACTCAGTGGAATGGTGTTGTTCATGCTTTCGGCCTCGGCGATGGCGCAGCAGTCCTTTAGCACGCCCGACCAGGCGACCGATGCGCTGGCCAGCGCCATTAGTGAGCATAATGAGCGCGCGATGAGCAATCTGCTTGGAGAGAACTGGCGCGATTTTCTCCCCCCCGAAGGCGTTGATCCGGATGCCGTCGATCGTTTCCTGCGCGACTGGAAAGTTCGTCATAACACCGTTGTCGAAGGAGATACGGCGCATCTTGTTGTTGGAGACAACGACTGGCAGCTTCCCATCCCGGTGATCAAAACCGCCGCCGGCTGGCAATTCGATATCAAAGAAGGGGCTGAAGAGATCCTGACCCGTGAAATCGGGCGTAACGAACTTGCCGCCATTGAAGCCCTGCATGCCTATGTTGATGCGCAGCAAAGCTACTTTGCGATGAACCAGAAATACGCGCAGAAGATTGTCAGCTCGGAAGGGAAGAAAGACGGTTTGTACTGGCCCGTCTCACCCGGCGAAACGCCCAGTCCGCTCGGACCGGCATTTAGCCCGAAAGAGCCGGGTACCGGCTATCACGGCTATCGCTTCCGGATCCTGCCGGATAATAACGGTTTCGCGATGGTGGCGTGGCCGGTCAGCTACGGTCAAACGGGCGTGATGAGCTTTGTGATAAATCAGGACGACAAGGTGTATCAGTCCGATCTCGGCAAGGATTCTGAGCAGAAAGCCCGGGCGTTAACCGCCTATAAACCGGATAAAACCTGGCAACCCGTGGCTCCCTGAACGCAGCGCATAAAAAAAGCGGCCATTGGCCGCTTTTTTTCATCTGAAGAAACTTATTTCTTCTTCGCTTTCGCGTTTGGCAGGTCGGTGATGCTGCCTTCAAACACTTCTGCCGCCAGGCCCACGGACTCGTGCAGAGTTGGGTGAGCGTGGATGGTCAGCGCGATGTCTTCCGCGTCGCAGCCCATTTCGATAGCCAGACCGATTTCACCCAGCAGCTCGCCGCCGTTGGTACCGACAATCGCACCACCGATCACGCGGTGAGTCTCTTTGTCGAAGATCAGTTTGGTCATACCGTCTGCGCAGTCGGACGCGATAGCACGGCCAGAAGCAGCCCACGGGAAGGTGGCGGTTTCGTAGCTGATGCCTTTCTCTTTCGCTTCTTTCTCAGTCAGACCCACCCATGCCACTTCTGGCTCGGTATACGCGATAGATGGGATCACTTTCGGATCGAAGTAGTGCTTCATGCCGGCGATAACTTCAGCGGCAACGTGACCTTCGTGAACACCTTTGTGCGCCAGCATTGGCTGACCGACGATATCGCCGATAGCAAAGATGTGCGGCACGTTGGTGCGCAGCTGTTTGTCAACGCGGATGAAGCCACGGTCGTCCACTTCCACGCCAGCTTTGCCCGCGTCGAGGTTCTTACCGTTCGGCACACGGCCGATCGCCACCAGCACGGCGTCGTAACGCTGTGGTTCGGATGGGGCTTTTTTGCCTTCCATGGAAACGTAAATACCGTCTTCTTTCGCTTCAACGGCAGTCACTTTGGTTTCCAGCATCAGGTTGAATTTCTTGCTGATGCGCTTGGTGAAGACTTTAACGATGTCTTTGTCAGCAGCCGGGATAACCTGGTCGAACATTTCAACCACGTCGATCTCTGAACCCAGCGCGTGGTACACGGTACCCATTTCCAGACCGATGATACCGCCGCCCATCACCAGCAGACGCTTAGGAACGGTTTTCAGCTCCAGCGCATCGGTGGAATCCCACACGCGTGGATCTTCATGTGGAATGAATGGCAGTTCGATTGGGCGAGAGCCTGCCGCGATGATCGCGTTGTCGAAGTTGATCACGGTTTTGCCGTTTTCGCCTTCCACTTCCAGGGTGTTCGCACCGGTGAATTTACCCAGACCGTTTACCACTTTCACTTTACGGCCTTTGGCCATGCCCGCCAGACCGCCGGTCAGCTGAGTGATAACTTTCTCTTTCCAGGTACGAATTTTGTCGATGTCGGTCTTCGGCTCGCCGAAGACGATACCGTGTTCAGCCAGCGCTTTGGCTTCTTCGATAACTTTCGCTACGTGCAGCAGCGCTTTAGAAGGGATACAGCCGACGTTCAGACAAACACCGCCGAGGGTGCTGTAACGTTCTACGATGACGGTTTCCAGACCTAAATCCGCTGCGCGAAATGCTGCGGAGTAACCTGCCGGGCCTGCCCCAAGTACTACGACCTGAGTTTTGATTTCTGTGCTCATCATGACCTCTTAGTTTATACCCGTCGTCCACCGGGTCGTTCTATCCGCCCGCAGTTTACAAAATTGTTAACAATTTTGAAACAACAAACGGCTCACGAATTGTCGCTTTCGCCAATAACCTCACAAACGCCATGAGATTATCAGAAAAAAGCCGGCCGACTGGCCGGCTTTTCGATTACATCACCAGGCGGCGAATGTCGCTCAGCATGTTGTTGATGATGGTGATGAAACGCGCACCATCAGCACCGTCGATCACGCGGTGGTCGAAGGACAGAGAGATTGGCATCATCAGACGCGGCACGAACTCTTTGCCATTCCACACCGGCTCCATCGCGGACTTGGACACACCGAGGATAGCCACTTCCGGCGCGTTCACAATCGGCGCGAAGTGGGTGGTACCCAGGCCGCCGATGCTGGAAATGGTGAAGCAGCCGCCCTGCATTTCGCCGGCAGTCAGCTTACCATCACGCGCTTTCTTGGAGATGGTGGTCAGTTCACGGGACAGCTCAGTGATGCTCTTCTTGTTCACGTCTTTGAAGACCGGAACAACCAGACCATTTGGCGTATCAACCGCAACACCGATGTTGATGTATTTCTTCAGCGTCAGCTTCTGGCCATCTTCGGAAAGGGAGCTGTTGAAGCGTGGCATCTGCTCCAGGGCAGCGGCAACGGCTTTCATGATGAAGACCACTGGGGTGAATTTCACGTCCAGTTTACGCTTCTCAGCTTCGGCGTTCTGCTGTTTACGGAACGCTTCCAGATCGGTGATATCGGTTTTGTCGAAGTGCGTAACGTGCGGGATCATGACCCAGTTACGGCTCAGGTTCGCACCAGAGATTTTCTGGATGCGGCCCAGTTCCACTTCTTCAATTTCACCGAACTTGCTGAAGTCCACTTTCGGCCATGGCAGCATGCCCGGGATACCGCCGCCTGCGGCTGCAGCTGGTGCAGCTTCAGCGCGTTTCACCGCGTCTTTCACATAAGCCTGAACGTCTTCGCGCAGGATACGACCTTTACGGCCAGTCCCTTTCACTTTCGCCAGGTTCACGCCGAATTCGCGCGCCAGGCGACGAATCAGCGGCGTCGCGTGGACGTAAGCGTCGTTTTCAGCGAACTCTGATTTTTCTGCTTTTGCAGCAGGGGCAGCGGCTGGTTTAGCAGCCTGAGCCGGTGCAGCAGCCGGTGCTGGAGCAGCCGCGGCAGCCGGAGCTGCGGCAGGCGCAGCGCCTTCCACTTCGAAGACCATGATCAGAGAGCCGGTAGACACTTTGTCGCCGGTGCTGATTTTGATCTCTTTAACGGTACCCGCGAACGGCGCAGGCACTTCCATGGAAGCCTTGTCGCCTTCAACGGTGATCAGTGACTGTTCAGCGGCAACTTTGTCGCCCACTTTTACCATCACTTCGGTGACTTCAACTTCGTCACCGCCGATGTCCGGTACGTTAACGTCTTTCGCGCCGCCAGCAGCGGCTGGTGCAGCGGCCGGAGCCGGAGCAGCGGCCTGTGCAGGCGCGGCAGCAGGTGCAGCACCTGCCACTTCGAAGATCATGATCAGAGAGCCGGTAGACACTTTGTCGCCGGTGTTAATCTTGATCTCTTTAACGGTACCTGCGAACGGCGCTGGCACTTCCATAGAGGCTTTATCGCCTTCTACGGTGATCAGTGACTGCTCGGCCGCAACGGTATCGCCCACTTTCACCAGGATCTCAGTGACTTCAACTTCGTCACCGCCGATGTCAGGCACGTTCACGTCTTTCGCGCTCGCGGCAGCGGCTGGAGCAGCGGCGGCCGGAGCGGCTTTCTTCTCTTCCTGCGCAGGTGCAGCAGCTGCTGCACCGTCGGCGGAATCGAAAATCATGATCAGTTTGCCAGTCTCGGTTTTATCGCCAACAGAGACTTTGATCTCTTTAACGATGCCAGCCTGAGGAGACGGGACTTCCATAGAGGCTTTGTCGCCTTCTACGGTGATCAGCGACTGTTCAGCTTCAACTTTGTCGCCTACTTTGACCAGGATCTCGGTGATTTCAACTTCATCAGCCCCGATGTC
Source organism: Enterobacter sp. SST3 (assembly GCF_000286655.1). NCBI lineage: Bacteria > Pseudomonadati > Pseudomonadota > Gammaproteobacteria > Enterobacterales > Enterobacteriaceae > Enterobacter > Enterobacter sp. SST3. Next base: position 87,016 of record NZ_ALNS01000023.1, read on the forward strand.
CGGTACATTGATTTCGATAGCCATTATTCTTTTACCTCTTACGCCAGACGCGGGTTAACTTTTTCTGCATCGATGTTGAATTTGGTAATTGCGTCTGCAACCACTTTCTTATCGATTTCGCCACGTTTAGCCAGTTCGCCCAGTGCTGCTACAACCACGTAAGAAGCATCAACTTCGAAGTGGTGACGCAGGTTTTCGCGGCTGTCAGAACGACCGAAGCCGTCAGTACCCAGAACGCGATAATCATCAGCTGGAACGTAAGTACGAACCTGCTCAGCGAACAGTTTCATATAGTCAGTAGACGCCACCGCTGGCGCGTCGTTCATCACCTGAGCGATGTACGGTACGCGTGGGGTTTCCAGTGGGTGCAGCATGTTCCAGCGCTCACAATCCTGGCCATCACGCGCCAGTTCAGTGAAGGAGGTCACAGAGTACACGTCGGAACCGACACCGTAGTCTTTCGCCAGGATCTGCGCTGCTTCACGAACGTGACGCAGGATAGAACCGGAGCCCAGCAGCTGAACTTTACCTTTGCTACCTTCGATGGTTTCGAGTTTGTAGATACCTTTACGGATACCTTCCTCGGCACCTGCTGGCATTGCCGGCATGTGGTAGTTTTCGTTCAGGGTGGTGATGTAGTAGTAAATGTTCTCCTGCGCTTCACCGTACATGCGCTGCAGACCGTCATGCATGATGACTGCCACTTCATACGCGTAAGACGGGTCGTAAGAGATACAGTTAGGGATAGTCAGAGACTGAATGTGGCTGTGACCATCTTCGTGCTGCAGACCTTCACCGTTCAGGGTCGTACGACCGGAAGTACCACCGATCAGGAAGCCGCGAGCCTGCTGGTCGCCTGCCTGCCAGCACAGGTCACCGATACGCTGGAACCCGAACATGGAGTAGTAAATGTAGAACGGGATCATCGGCAGGTTGTTGGTGCTGTAAGAGGTCGCAGCAGCCAGCCAGGATGCGCCTGCGCCCAGCTCGTTGATACCTTCCTGCAGGATCTGACCTTTCTCGTCTTCTTTGTAGTATGCAACCTGCTCACGGTCCTGCGGGGTGTACTGCTGGCCGTTCGGGCTGTAGATACCGATCTGACGGAACAGACCTTCCATACCGAAAGTACGCGCTTCGTCGGCGATGATTGGCACCAGGCGATCTTTGATCGACTTGTTCTTCAGCATCACGTTCAGGGCACGAACGAAAGCGATAGTGGTAGAGATCTCTTTGTTCTGCTCTTCCAGCAGCTGAGAGAAGTCTTCCAGCGCTGGCAGTTCCAGCTTCTCGGTGAAGTTAGGCTGACGAGCTGGCAGGTAGCCTTTCAGCGCCTGACGACGTTCGTGCAGGTACTTGTGCTCTTCGGAGCCTTCCGGGAAGGTGATGTAAGACAGGTTTTCGACCTGCTCATCGGTCACTGGAACGTTGAAACGGTCGCGGATATAGCGCACGCCGTCCATGTTCATTTTCTTAACCTGGTGAGCGATGTTTTTACCTTCTGCGGTATCACCCATGCCGTAACCTTTGATGGTGTGGGCCAGGATTACAGTCGCTTTACCTTTGGTTTCACGCGCTTTTTTCAGTGCAGCGTAAATTTTCTTCGGATCGTGACCACCGCGGTTCAGGGCCCAGATCTGCTCATCAGTCCAGTCTGCAACCAGGGCTGCGGTTTCTGGATATTTGCCGAAGAAGTGCTCACGCACGTAGGCACCGTCTTTGGATTTGAAGGTCTGGTAGTCACCGTCAACGGTTTCGTTCATCAGCTGGATCAGTTTACCGCTGGTGTCTTTACGCAGCAGTTCGTCCCAACGGGAACCCCACATGACTTTGATCACGTTCCAGCCAGCACCTGCGAAGATGCCTTCCAGTTCGTTGATGATCTTGCCGTTACCGGTTACCGGACCATCCAGACGCTGCAGGTTACAGTTGATGATGAAGCACAGGTTGTCCAGCTTCTCACGGGTCGCGATGGTGATCGCGCCTTTAGATTCTGGCTCATCCATTTCGCCGTCGCCCAGGAAGGCGTATACGGTCTGCTCAGAGGTGTCTTTCAGACCACGGTGTTCCAGATACTTCAGGAATTTCGCCTGGTAGATCGCACCGATTGGGCCCAGACCCATGGATACGGTCGGGAACTGCCAGAATTCAGGCATCAGTTTAGGATGCGGGTAAGAAGACAGACCTTTACCGTGAACTTCCTGACGGAAGTTGTTCATCTGCTCTTCAGTCAGACGACCTTCCAGGAATGCACGTGCATAGATGCCCGGAGAGATGTGGCCCTGGAAGTACACCAGATCGCCGCCGTCTTTCTCGTTCGCTGCACGGAAGAAGTGGTTGAAGCACACTTCGTAAACGGTCGCAGAAGACTGGAAGGACGCCATGTGGCCACCCAGTTCCAGGTCTTTCTTGGATGCGCGCAGAACGGTCATGATGGCGTTCCAGCGGATTGCAGAACGGATACGACGTTCCAGATCCAGATTGCCCGGGTATTCCGGTTCGTCTTCAACGGCAATCGTGTTTACGTAGTTGCTAGCCCCTGCACCTGAAGCAACCTTCACGCCGCCTTTGCGGGCTTCAGAAAGCAGCTGATCAATCAGATACTGAGCGCGCTCAACACCTTCTTCACGGATGACCGATTCGATCGCCTGTAGCCAGTCGCGAGTTTCGATCGGATCCACGTCATTTTGGAGACGTTCTGACATGGGGGTATTCCTTATCTATCTAATACGTTGATTTGTCTGGAACCTGTCCCATTGTGCTCTTGGGCAAGAACACAATAAGACAGGTTCTGCGTTTAGTTGCCGCGCTCTAAAAGTACCTGGCGCTTAATCCTTTCGTTGCTGTATGCGGCGTAATGAACGTTCGCGACGCGATTGTTCACGGCTGCGGTCCAGCAAGATTTCCTCAATGAAAGCCAGATGGCGGTGCGACGCTTCGCGCGCCTGCTCCGGTTCCCCGGCCATTATCGCCTCGAATACTCGGGTGCGATGGTTGCTTACCAGTGGGAGCATGTCCCGACGGGCATACAACAATTCAAAATTTTGACGAACGTTCTGGGCCAGCATCGGCTCCATGCAGCGTAGCAGATGGAGGAGCACCACGTTGTGGGCCGCTTCGGTGACGGCAATTTGATACTGGACGACGGCGCTGGACTCGGCGTCTAAATCGCCGGACTGCTGTGCCCGTTCAATGGCCTGATGCAGCTCGCGGATACGCACGCGATCTTCATCAGTGCTGCGAAGGGCGGCGTAATAGGCCGCAATACCTTCCAGCGCGTGACGGGTCTCAAGCAGGTCAAACTGGGATTCTGGGTGGTCAGAGAGAAGTTCTACCAGCGGATCGCTGAAGCTCTGCCACAGGCTGTTTTGCACAAAGGTTCCGCCGCCCTGGCGACGAAGCAGCAAGCCCTTTGCTTCGAGACGTTGAATCGCCTCACGCAGAGAGGGACGTGAAACGTCGAACTGTTTTGCCAGTTCGCGTTCTGGCGGAAGTTTCTCACCCGGGCGCAGAGTCCCTTCGAGGATTAAAAACTCCAGCTGCTGCTCAATCACATCAGATAGTTTTGGTTGGCGAATTTTGCTGTAGGCCATATTCCCTGTCTTACGCCTTTTTGCCCGGAGTCAATTGGTCTTACCAATTTCTATTTCGTATCGCTAAAGTAACAAAGTATTCACCTTCTGTCCATATTGGTTTTGATTGAAATCAGTAAACCCTGCACATTTTAACAACCTTACAGAAATAACGTTTCAGAAATGTAACTTTGCACAAATGAGTTGATTACCCCCAAAGAGGGAGTTTTAACCATAATGAAACGAGGGTTTTTGCAATCTGAAGCGATTCAACAAGGCAAATAATGAAAATTCGCCCACTTAAGGCGCATTTCTATTCTATAGGTTGGGTGAGGAACAACGAGCGGGCCGATTTACAAATGCTTTCTTTTTATTCAAGTCGTCATCACCCCTTCATAAAGCAGGTGCATTCGCAGGCACTTACCACTATTCTGGCGCTTACGGAAGTCATCTCCGCTTTTTTCGGTCTCGTTAACCGTAAAGAAATAAATACAGAATATGGATTTTCATAATTACACACGCTCAGCGTGAACATAACAACCACACACGAGGTTTCAAATGGAAGCTCAACAGCACGGCGATCAGCTAAAGCGCGGGCTTAAAAACCGCCATATTCAGCTCATCGCACTGGGCGGTGCGATTGGTACCGGCCTGTTTCTGGGCAGCGCATCCGTTATCCAGTCTGCCGGTCCGGGCATTATTTTGGGTTACGCGATTGCGGGTTTCATTGCTTTTCTGATCATGCGCCAGCTGGGCGAAATGGTCGTGGAAGAGCCGGTCGCAGGCTCCTTCAGCCACTTTGCCTATAAGTACTGGGGCAGCTTTGCCGGTTTCGCCTCGGGCTGGAACTACTGGGTGCTGTACGTTCTGGTTGCCATGGCCGAACTGACCGCCGTCGGGAAATACATTCAGTTCTGGTATCCCGAAATCCCAACCTGGGCTTCCGCTGCGGCCTTCTTCGTCATTATCAACGCCATTAACCTAACCAACGTTAAAGTGTTCGGGGAGATGGAGTTCTGGTTTGCCATCATCAAGGTCATTGCGGTGGTGGCGATGATTATCTTCGGCGGCTGGCTGCTGTTCAGCGGCAACGGCGGCCCGCAGGCCACGGTGCGCAACCTCTGGGAGCAGGGTGGCTTCCTGCCTCACGGCATGACCGGCCTGGTGATGATGATGGCGATCATTATGTTCTCCTTCGGCGGCCTGGAACTGGTGGGCATCACCGCTGCTGAAGCCGACAACCCGGAGCAGAGCATCCCGAAAGCCACAAATCAGGTTATCTACCGCATCCTGATCTTCTATGTGGGCTCACTGGCGGTGCTGCTCTCCCTGCTGCCGTGGACGCGCGTGACTGCTGACACCAGCCCGTTTGTGCTGATCTTCCACGAGCTGGGCGATACCTTTGTCGCCAACGCGCTGAACATCGTGGTGCTGACCGCTGCGCTCTCCGTTTACAACAGCTGCGTATACTGCAACAGCCGCATGCTGTTCGGCCTCGCCCAGCAGGGTAACGCGCCGAAGATGCTGCTTAACGTTGATAAACGCGGCGTGCCGGTGAATACCATCATCGTTTCCGCCATCGTGACCGCCCTGTGCGTGCTCATTAACTACATGGCACCGGAATCGGCGTTTGGCCTGCTGATGGCGCTGGTGGTCTCTGCGCTGGTCATCAACTGGGCGATGATCAGCCTTGCGCACATGAAGTTCCGCCGCGCGAAACAGCAGCAGGGCGTCACCACGCGCTTCCCTGCCCTGCTCTATCCGCTGGGTAACTGGATCTGCCTGCTGTTCATGGCGGCCGTGCTGGTGATCATGCTGATCACCCCAGGTATGGCGATTTCCGTCTACCTGATCCCGGTCTGGATTGCAGTACTCGGCGTTGGCTATCTCTTCAGTCAGAAAAGCCGTAATGCCATGAAGGCGCACTAAGCCTCCCACCGCGGTGCCTGCTTTTGCGGGTGCCGCGCGTTGTTACCTCCTTCACACTTTCACGCCCACAGCGCATTTATCCATATCACCGCCCTGATACTGCAACGCATATATCCCTTCGCCAGCAAATAATTCTCTCCATACCGTAACCCGGAGAGCAGTCTATGGATAACGCAAAGCTGTCAGTAAAAGAAAAGATCGGCTATGGGATGGGCGACGCCGGATGTAACATCATCTTCGGCGCCATCATGCTGTTTGTTAACTATTTTTATACGGATATTTTTGGTCTGGCCCCTGCGCTGGTCGGCGTGCTGCTGCTGTCCGTCCGCGTGATTGACGCCGTAACGGACCCGATCATGGGCGCGATTGCCGACCGCACCCGCAGCAAATATGGCCGCTTTCGTCCATGGCTGCTGTGGATCGCTTTCCCGTACGCGCTGTTCAGCATCCTGATGTTCACCACGCCAGAGTGGAGCTATAACAGCAAAGTTATCTATGCCTTTGTCACCTATTTCCTGCTGTCGCTCACCTACACCGCCATCAACATCCCCTACTGCTCGCTGGGCGGAGTGATCACTAACGATCCAAAAGAACGTGTGGCCTGCCAGTCGTATCGCTTCGTGCTGGTCGGCATCGCCACGCTGCTGCTCTCATTAACGCTGCTGCCGATGGCAGACTGGTTTGGCGGGGACAACAAAGCCAAAGGCTACCAGATGGCCATGACCGTGCTGGCGCTGATTGGCACCTGTATGTTCCTGTTCTGCTTCGCCACCGTGCGCGAGCGCGTGCGCCCGGCGGTGCAGACCAACGATGAGCTGAAAAACGATCTGAAAGACGTGTGGAAGAACGACCAGTGGGTGCGCATTCTGCTCCTGACGCTCTGCAACGTCTGCCCCGGCTTTATCCGCATGGCGGCCACCATGTATTACGTCACCTGGGTCATGGGCCAGAGCACCCACTTCGCCACGCTGTTTATCAGCCTGGGCGTTGTCGGCATGATGCTCGGCAGCGTGCTGGCAAAAGTGCTGACCGACCGCTGGTGCAAGCTGAAGGTCTTCTTCTGGACCAACATCGTGCTGGCGATTTTCTCCTGCGCCTTTTATTTCTTCGACCCGAAAGCGACCGTCACCATCGTGGTGCTCTACGTCCTGCTGAACATCCTGCACCAGATCCCGTCTCCGCTGCACTGGTCGCTGATGGCCGACGTGGATGACTACGGCGAGTGGAAAACCGGGAAACGCATCACCGGCATCAGCTTCTCGGGCAACATCTTCTTCCTCAAGCTGGGGCTGGCGATTGCCGGGGCGATGGTCGGTTTTCTGCTCTCCTGGTACGGCTACGACGCGGGGGCGAAAGCGCAAAGCGCAGACGCCCTGAACGGGATTGTGCTGCTGTTTACCGTTATCCCGGGGGTGGGTTATTTGATTACCGCGGGCGTGGTGCGCCTGCTGAAGGTGGATCGTGAAACCATGAAGCAGATCCAGCTCGATCTGGAAAAACGCCGCAACAACTACCACGAGCTGAACGATTATCAGGAACTGAAAGCCGCTGAGACTAAATAAGGAAAGCCGAATGCAAACCTGGCCAAACCCGTTTATTGAACAACGCGCCGACCCGTATATCCTGCGCCACGATGGGCAATATTACTTTATCGCCTCCGTGCCGCAGTACGACAGGCTGGCGATCCGCCGTGCAGACTCGCTGGAAGGCTTACGTCATGCCGCAGAGGTGGTGGTCTGGCGTAAACCCGACGCCGGCCCAATGAGCCAGCTGATTTGGGCACCGGAACTGCACCACATTGACGGAAAGTGGTACATCTATTTTGCCGCGACGCACACCCAGGCGCTCGACGCGCTCGGGATGTTTCAGCACCGCATGTTTGCCATTGAATGTACCGACGACGATCCGCTCACCGGCAGGTGGGTAGAAAAAGGCCAGATCGAAACCCCGTTCGACACCTTCGCCCTGGACGCCACCACCTTTGTGCATCAGGGAAAACGCTGGTATCTGTGGGCGCAAAAAGCGCCGGACATCTCCGGGAACTCCAACCTTTATCTGTGTGAAATGGCGAATCCGTGGACGCTGAAAGGCGAGCCTGTGATGCTCAGCAAGCCGGAGTATGACTGGGAGTGTCGCGGGTTTTGGGTCAACGAAGGCCCGGCGGTGCTGTTCCATGGCAACAAACTGTTTATCAGCTATTCCGCCAGCGCCACCGACGAGAACTACTGCATGGGGCTGCTGTGGATAGACCTGAATGCCGATCCGCAAAACCCATTGAACTGGCACAAATCCCCGCGCCCCGTATTCGCCACCAGCTACGAAAATCGCCAGTACGGCCCGGGACACAACAGCTTTACGCAAACGCCGGAAGGGGAAGATGTGCTGGTGTATCACGCGCGGAACTACACCGAAATTGAGGGCGATCCGCTGTACGATCCAAACCGCCATACCCGCCTGAAGCGCGTCCGCTGGGACGAAAACGGGATGCCTGATTTCGGCATCCCGCCTGCGGACACGCTTTAATCGTTACGGCGCGCTGGCTTACACCAGCGTGCCGTAGATCGTCAGCAGCGCCACGATAACCACAACCACAAACGACGTTTTCTTCGCCATGGAGACAGCGGCTTTCGGCGTTTCAATCTTATCGGTATGCGGCTCACGCGCCAGCGAGAACTGCGCCAGACGCGTTAACACCTGGTACTGCGACGTATGGCGGTCGGCAAGCGAGGCGAACCACGCGGGCAGCGCTTTTTCACCGTGGCCAATTAACGCGTACACCACGCCCACCAGACGCACCGGAAGCCAGTCAACCACGTGCAGGATGGCATCAATGCCGGACAGCAAACGCTCGTGCGGCGTCAGATAGCGAGCAAGCCAGGTCTGCCAGGCGCGCAGGAACGCATACCCCATCAGCAGTACCGGCCCCCACGGGCCGCCCACCACAAACCAGAACAGCGGCGCCAGGTAGTAACGGAAGTTAATCCACAGCAGCGCGTTCTGCAGTTCGCGCAGGAACTCGCGCTCGTCGCAGTCCGGCGGCACGCCGTGGATCATCGTCAGCTCGCTCGCCATGGCATTGCGCGCATGGGCATCGTCACGGGAGGCGGCTTTCAGGTACGCGTGATAGTGCAAACGCACCTTGCCCGCACCAATGCACAGCACGCCGAGCAGGATCCACACCACCAGCAGCGGCACGTTGAAAAAGAGTCCATACAGCGCGCGCAGCAGCAGGAACGTAATCACCATCACACCCGCCATCATCAGCAGCGTGCGCAGCATGGAAAAGTGCTTAATACGGCGGAATAACACCTCCAGCCGGTGATCCAGATGCCAGTGCTCACCGAGCTTGAACAGGCGTTCAGCGATGATAACCAGCAGCATGGTAAACAACGTCATGGTATCTCCTTATTCTGACGACGCGGTGAGCATGGCGCGGAACCGCGGCCAGTCAAATGCCGGGCCGGGATCGGTTTTTCTCGCCGGAGCGATATCGCTGTGCCCGGTAATATTGTCGGCGATGGCCGGGTAAAGTCCGATAAGCGTGCGGGTCACAGCCGCTAGCTGTTGATACTGTGAATCGGTGTAGGGCGTGGTATCCGTGCCTTCCAGTTCGATCCCGATAGAAAAATCGTTGCACCGTTCGCGCCCGTGATACATCGACACCCCGGCATGCCAGGCGCGCTTATCAAAGGGAACATACTGAACCACTTCACCATCGCGACGAATCAGGCAATGAGCCGACACGCGCAGATGCGCAATCTCAGCAAAGAAAGGATGGGCATCGGGATCTATCGTTCCCGTGAATAACGCATCGATCCACGGGCCGCCAAATTCCCCCGGCGGGAGACTAATATTATGAACCACCAGCAGTGTGGGCTTTTCATCCTCCGGGCGGCAGTCGTGGTGCGGCGAGGGCACATGCCGCGCATCCACCAGCCATCCGTTTTCTAACAACATGCTGGAACTCCTTATGTATGGTGCTGTTACTCGGTTCAGAGTAGCATGTTTCAATATTATGATTCGTTACCAATTTGGAGTTTTATCATGCCGCCTCGCCGCTACAACCCCGACCACCGACGTGAAGCGCTTCTGGAACGTATTAATATGGATATTCCGGCAAGCGTTGCCCATGCTTTGAAAGAAGATCTGGGCGGTGACGTCAATGCCGATAAAGATATTACCGCACAATTGTTGCCGAAAGAGACGCGCTCCCACGCGGTCATTATCACCCGTGAAGAGGGTGTGTTTTGCGGCAAGCGCTGGGTTGAAGAGGTCTTTACCCAGCTGGCGGGCGATGATGTGCAGGTCACATGGCACGTGGCGGACGGCGATAGCGTCACGCCAAATCAGCCGCTGTTCGAGCTGGACGGCCCTTCCCGCGTCTTGCTGACCGGCGAACGTACCGCGCTCAATTTTGTACAAACGCTCTCTGGCGTCGCCAGCGAAGTGCGTCGTTACGTTGACCTGCTGGCCGGCACCCGAACCCAGCTGCTGGATACCCGCAAAACGCTGCCGGGCCTGCGCACGGCGCTGAAGTACGCGGTGCTCTGCGGCGGCGGCGCAAACCATCGTCTGGGCCTGTCCGACGCTTTTCTGATTAAAGAGAACCACATTATTGCATCGGGTTCCGTACGTCAGGCGGTGGAGAAGGCCTTCTGGCTGCATCCGGATGTGCCGGTTGAAGTAGAAGTGGAAAACCTGGACGAGCTGGAGCAGGCGATTAAGGCCGGGGCCGATATCATCATGCTCGATAACTTCGAAACCGAGCAGATGCGTGAGGCGGTAAAACTGACCAATGGCCGGGCCCAGCTCGAAGTCTCCGGGAACGTCACCTTCGAAACGATCCGTGAATTCGCCGAAACCGGCGTGGATTACATCTCCGTCGGCGCGCTGACCAAGCACGTTCGCGCCCTCGACCTCTCGATGCGTTTTAAATAGTGATTCCTCCCCTCTCCGCCTGGAGAGGGGAATTTCAGCCCCGCTCGCAAATCCGCTGTTCTTTCCTGCAACACCGCATTAATTCTCTGAACGCGCTTTCCCGTTCCCTTTTTTGCCCCTCGTTTCTGCCCTTTTGCGCTGACAGAGTAGCGCCACTTAACGTAAGGAGCAGACATGAACAGACAACACGGATTCACTCTTATTGAGCTGATGGTGGTCATCGGCATTATTGCGATTCTGAGCGCCATCGGCATACCTGCCTATCAGAACTACCTGCGCAAAGCGGCGCTGACCGATATGCTGCAAACCTTCGTACCCTACCGCACCGCCATTGAACTTTGCGCGCTGGATCACGGTGGTGTGGAGAGCTGCGATGCCAACAGCAACGGCATCCCTTCCCCCACCACGACACGCTACGTTTCCGGAATGAGCGTAGCGAAAGGGATCGTGACCTTAACAGGACAGGAAAGTCTTAACGGGCTGGAAGTGGTCATGACGCCGCAGTGGAACAACGGCAACGGGATGACGGGCTGGACGCGCGTCTGCAACATCAGTGCTGATAGCGCTCTGAAGCAGGCCTGCGAAGACGTTTTCCGCTTCAGCAATAACTGAGGAGCGGAGAATGAATACCGATCAACTCGTGGCGCTTTGTCTTCGCCATCACGCACTGCTGCTATCCAGCGACAGTGAGAGGATCAACATTGCCGTCGTGGGAAAGCCCGCGACCGAACTCATGGAGGCGCTGCGTTTCGCGACCCAGAAACGGATTGATATTGAGTGCTGGAGCGCGGAGCGCATGGAAAAACACCGGCAGCTAACGTCTCAATCGCATCTGCCCGGCGTTTCGCAAACACACTCTACGGTAGATGTCCTTAACCACACGCTGCAGCAGGCAATCAACCAGCGCGCCTCTGATATTCATATCGAACCGATGGAGCACGCGTGCCAGATTCGTTTACGTATCGACGGCGTACTTTGTCCGCAGCCTCCGCTTGCCGCTGAACTGGCTAACCTGTTAAGCGCACGTTTAAAAGTGCTGGGTAACCTGGATATTGCAGAACGCCGACTGCCTCAGGACGGCCAGTTTACGATTGAACTGGCCAATGAGCCGGTCTCGTTTCGGATCGCGACGCTTCCCTGCAGCGGCGGCGAAAAAATTGTGCTACGCCTCCTGCATCAGGTTCCGCAGGCCCTTGAGCCGAAAGCGCTTGGCATGAATGCTGAACAGTTGGCCTGTTTTAATGCGGTTCTCCACCAGCCGCAGGGGCTGATTCTGGTCACCGGCCCTACCGGCAGCGGCAAAACCGTGACGCTGTACAGCGCTTTGCAGTCGCGTAACACCCCTGACGTCAACATCTGCAGCGTGGAAGATCCTATTGAGATCCCCCTTGCCGGATTAAACCAGACGCAGGTTAATCCCCGGGCGGGTTTAACCTTCCAGAACGTGCTGCGCGCACTGCTACGTCAGGATCCCGACATCATTATGGTCGGCGAAATCCGTGACGGAGAAACGGCCGGGATTGCCATTAATGCTGCCCAGACCGGGCATCTGGTGCTGTCGACCCTTCACACCAACTCGACGACGGAAACGCTCATTCGCCTGGAGCAGATGGGCGTCGCGCGCTGGATGATTTCTTCCGCGCTGACGATGGTGATTGCCCAGCGACTGGTCCGGCGTTTGTGCCCACATTGTCGCCGGGAAACCCGCGATCAGGCTCAACTACCTTGCTCAGTATGGCCCAGGCCGCTTCCACGCTGGCAGCCCACCGGCTGCGATCGCTGTTATCACGGCTTTTATGGCCGCGTGGCCATTTTTGAAGTACTCGCCATCGACAATGCCCTCCGGCAGGCCATTGCCAGCGGGGCGGGAACTGACGTCATAGAGGCGAGCGCCCGGCAGGCGGGGATGGTTTCTCTTTTTGAACACGGCTGCAGGGCCGTCGAACAAGGGCTAACCACGATTGAAGAGTTGCTGCGCGTCCTGGGAATGCCCAATGGCGGCTAATCAGCTCTGGCGCTGGCGTGCGCTCACCAAAGATGGAGAACCCCGAAGCGGGACACTCTGGGCCACAGACCGCAATGCGGCCTTCACCCGGCTGATGCGTAACGACCTCCATCCTCTGACGCTGACCCGATGCGCGCAGCGACACCGCTGGCGTCCACACCACTGCGGCGAGATGTTTCATCAGCTCGCCTCGCTGCTGCAGGCTGGGCTGACGCTGTCCCACAGCCTGCAAATGCTGGCAGAGCAACATCCGTTAAAACCGTGGCAGGCGCTGCTGCAAAGCATTGCCGATGAGCTCAGTGAAGGATGCCCGTTTTCTGAGTCGCTAAAAAAGTGGCCAGCCGTTTTTAGCCCGCTGCATGTCTCGATGGTGAAAACCGGAGAGCTGACGGGGAAGCTGGAGGTGTGCTGTCGTCAGCTCGCGCAACAACAAAAAGCGCAGCAGCAGCTCAGTGCAAAAGTGAAAAAGGCGCTGCGCTACCCGGCGATCGTCCTGACGCTGGCTGTGCTCGTCGTGCTGGCGATGGTCACTCTGGTCCTGCCCGAGTTTGCCGCGATCTACAAAACGTTTAGTACCCCGCTTCCCGTGCTGACACAGATGGTTATGGGGATGGCCGCCTTTATGCAGTCATATGCCCTTGCGTTTTTCGTCCTGCTATTAGCCCCTTTAGCCGTCGCCTGGGCTCTGCGGCAGAATCCTCGCTGGCAGTGCATCCTGCTGCATACGCCCGTGATGGGCGCACTGGCAAAAGGTCAAAAGCTGGGACACGTCTTTACCGTGCTGTCACTCACGCAACAGGCGGGTATCCCCTTTTTACAGGGCCTGGAGAGTGCCGAGGAGACCGTTGAAAGTCAGTACTGGCAGGGAATGCTGCGCGGCGTGCGGGAGGACATTGAAAAAGGCCTTCCCGTCTGGTCATCCTTTCAAAGAGCGGCAATCTTTACCCCGCTGTGTGTTCAGCTTTTACGAACCGGTGAAATGTCAGGTGCGCTGGATATCATGCTGGCAAACCTTGCCCGCCATCATACGGAACAGACCTTTCAACGTGCAGAGAATCTGGCGGCGCTTCTGGAGCCAGTGCTTCTGATAGTGACGGGGGTCATTATCGGTACGCTGGTGGTGGCAATGTACCTGCCGATATTCCACCTGGGAGATGCGATGAGCGCGGGATAGTACAACAGGGCTGGCGCACGGGCATGCGCCAGCGATAGCCATTACAGGCTGTTGAATACGCGGTTTTCTTGTTCCTGAACGCGAATAAACGTCGTACGCTTTGTCAGCTCTTTCAGGCGGGAGGCGCCAACGTAGGTGCAGGCAGAGCGCAGGCCGCCGAGGATATCGCGTGCGGTGTTTTCAACCGGACCGCGCAGAGGCAGCTTGACGGTTTTACCTTCTGCCGCACGGTATTTTGCCACGCCGCCGACGTGACGGGTCATCGCAGACTCAGAGCTCATACCGTAGAACAGCATAAATTTCTCGCCGTTCTCTTCTACTACGGTACCGCCGCTCTCTTCATGGCCTGCCAGCATACCGCCGAGCATCACGAAGTCCGCGCCGCCACCGAAGGCCTTTGCGACATCACCCGGCATGGTGCAACCACCGTCGCTGATGATCTGGCCGCCCAGCCCGTGCGCCGCATCGGCACATTCAATGACGGCAGAGAGCTGCGGATAACCGACGCCGGTTTTGACGCGCGTGGTGCATACGGAGCCCGGACCGATGCCCACTTTCACGATATCGGCACCGGAGAGGATCAACTCTTCACACATTTCACCGGTCACCACGTTGCCCGCGATGATGGTTTTCGTCGGCCAGGCCTCACGCGCCTTGCTGACGAACTGTACGAAGTGCTCGGAGTAACCGTTCGCCACATCAATACAAACGAAGTTCAGCGCCGGGTTAGCCTTCAGGATCTGTTTGGTCTTCTCGAAATCCGCATCGGAGGTACCGGTGGAGACCATCACGTGCTTCACCACATCAGCAGAGGCGGACGCCACAAACGCATTCCACTCTTCAGGGCTGTAATGTTTGTGTACGGCGGTGAGGATGTCGAACTGTGCCAGCGCGGTTGCCATCTCAAAGGTTCCCACAGTATCCATGTTGGCAGCGATGATCGGCACGCCAGACCAGGTCTGACCGGAATGCTTAAAGGTGAATTGACGTTCGAGTTCAACGTCTGAGCGACTTTTCAGTGTAGAGCGTTTAGGGCGGATAAGAACGTCTTTGAAACCTAACTTCAGATCTTCTTCGATACGCATGTGCGGATTCCTGGGGTTAGAGGCAAATATGTTAAAAGCACAACTCCAGTGACGCTATCATACGCACTAATACCTGCTCCGCAAGACTGCGAAATTCTCTTTTTTTACGCTACAATCCTATAAATTTACCTGGTAAAAAGCCGGTAAACAGGGCTAAACAGTTGCTGGCGCACCTGAGAGTTTTAATCAACTGATTTTAATAATGAATAATTCCCAGGATTTGATTTAATGGGGTATATCGTTGCATTAACCGGTGGCATCGGTAGTGGCAAAAGTACCGTTGCAGACGCGTTTTCTCGTTTGGGTATCACGATTATCGATGCCGATATTATTGCCCGCCAGGTGGTAGAGCCCAATACACCCGCGCTTAAGGCCATCGCAGAACATTTTGGCCAGGCAATCATCAATGCCGATGGCACGCTAAATCGCCGTCAGCTTCGCGAATGCATTTTTTCCGATTCAGCGGAAAAAGCCTGGCTTAATGCCCTGCTCCATCCCATTATCCACCAGGAAACACAGCGTCAGATAGCCGAAGCCCGCTCGCCCTATGTCTTGTGGGTGGTTCCGCTGCTGGTGGAAAATCAGCTGCATCAGAAAGCCGATCGGGTACTGGTGATTGATGTCGCACCCGAGACGCAAATCCAGAGAACCATGATGCGAGACCATGTCTCGCGCGAGCATGCTGAACATATTCTCGCCGCTCAGGCCACGCGCGCTCAGCGCCTTGCCGTGGCGGATGATGTTATTGATAATAACGGCGCACCAGATGCTATTGCATCGGATGTTGCCCGTCTGCACGCGCAGTATCTGACGTTAGCCGGGCAGGCCGTTGCACAGGAAAAACCATAATGTCGACTCACATCCTTTTTGAGCATCCGCTCAACGAAAAAATGCGTACCTGGCTACGCATCGAATTCCTCATTCAGCAGCTTTCACAACATCTGCCGGTTAACGATCACGCTACGGCGTTGCACTTCTTCCGCAATGTAGGCGATCTGCTGGATGTGATTGAACGCGGCGATGTCCGCACAGAATTGCTTAAAGAGCTGGAGCGCCAGCAGCGTAAATTGCAGGCATGGGCTGAGGTTCCGGGGGTGGACGTAAGCCGTATCGATTCCCTTCGTCAGCAGCTTAAAACCAGCAGCAGCATCCTGATGGCCGCACCGCGCGTCGGGCAGTTTTTGCGTGAGGACCGCCTGATTGGCCTGGTGCGCCAGCGCCTGAGCATCCCTGGCGGTTGCTGCAGCTTCGACCTGCCGACGCTGCATATGTGGCTCCATATGCCACAAGCCCAGCGTGACGCGCAGGTGAACAGCTGGCTGGCAAGCCTGGAGCCGATGCACCAGACGCTGTCGCTGATCCTCGATCTGATCCGTAACTCAGCGCCGTTCCGCAAGCAAACCAGCCTGAACGGTTTCTACCAGGACAACGGTGATGATGCCGATCTTCTGCGCCTGAATTTATCGCTTGGCGAACAGCTTTATCCGCAAATTTCCGGGCATAAGAGCCGCTTTGCGATTCGCTTTATGCCGCTGGACAGCGAAAATGGCACCGTGCCGGAACGCCTCGATTTTGAACTGGCCTGTTGTTAAGGAGTGCCGATGTCTGATGTCACCACCGTAAACTGCCCGACCTGTGGCAAAAC
Organism: Enterobacter sp. SST3; assembly: GCF_000286655.1. Taxonomy (NCBI): domain Bacteria; kingdom Pseudomonadati; phylum Pseudomonadota; class Gammaproteobacteria; order Enterobacterales; family Enterobacteriaceae; genus Enterobacter; species Enterobacter sp. SST3. The sequence goes on from NZ_ALNS01000023.1 coordinate 103,361, forward strand.
CGTTGTCTGGGGCGAAGTGAGTCCATTCCGCCCATTCTGCTGCAAACGCTGCCAGCTTATTGACCTGGGCGAATGGGCGGCGGAAGAAAAACGCATTCCGAGTAAAGGCGATCTTTCGGACAGCGATGACTGGAGTGAAAGCCAGTAGTAATCTGTAAAGCCTGCTGGCGCGTCGCTTAGCAGGCCTTCGGTTGTTCGACTAACCGCAGGATCACAGGCTCATTAGCTGGCGGGAATTTTTCGGCATCACTTGCCTGAAGCTCCACCCAGTTACCCGGCTGCCCCTCTTTCCCCCAGGGTTCACCTTCCCAGTTTTCCACCAGCCAGAACCACAGCGTGATGTGTCTGTCCGGAAACTGGTATTCAAGCTTATCAAACAGCGTTGCGCCAAGCGGGGTGATCCCCACCTCCTCCTGAAGCTCGCGAACCAGCGCCGCTTCCGGCGTTTCACCTGACTCGATTTTACCGCCTGGAAACTCCCACTTGTTCGCCATATGGGCGTCGGCAGCGCGCTGGGTGATGAAGATTTGATTTTGCGGGTTGCGAATAATCCCGACGGCAATTTGCAGTATTTTCATATTGTCACTTCCATAAAAAAGGCGCAGAAATCTGCGCCTTTTTGTTTTTTTATGAACTTAGCTCAGACGGCCGTGGCACGCCTTGTACTTTTTACCAGAACCGCACGGGCATGGATCGTTACGACCCACTTTACGATCGCCGGTTTGCGCGGCGATCGCCGCTGCGGCTTCGCTGTCGTCGGTCTGATGGCTCAGCTGTTGCATTTGTGCCAGACGCTCGGCTTCTTCACGACGCTGCTGTTCCATCGCTTCCACCTCTTCCGGCATGCGCACCTGAACCTTGCTCAGGGTGCTGATGACTTCATACTTCAGCGACTCAAGCATAGAGGCAAACATGGAGAAGGACTCACGCTTGTATTCCTGCTTCGGATCTTTCTGCGCATAGCCACGCAGGTGGATACCCTGACGCAGGTAGTCCATCGCCGCCAGGTGCTCTTTCCACAGGGAGTCCAGCGTCTGCAGCATCACGCCTTTTTCGAAGTGACGCATCATCTCAGCGCCAACGACCTCTTCCTTGCGCTTGTAGACGTCCAGCGCGGTTTCGTAGATACGCTCGCGCAGGGTCTCTTCGTGCAGCTCAGGCTCTTTATCCAGCCACTCTTTGATTGGCAGGTCGAGGTCGAAGTCGTTTTTCAGGCGTTCCTGCAGGCCTTCGATGTCCCACATCTCTTCCAGAGACTGCGGCGGAATGTGCGCATCAATCGTGGCTTTAAACACATCTTCGCGAATGCTGTTGATGGTTTCGCTCACGTCGGACACGTCCAGCAGTTCGTTACGCTGGGTGTAGATCGCACGGCGCTGATCGTTAGCCACGTCATCGTATTCCAGCAGCTGCTTACGAATATCGAAGTTGCGGCTTTCCACTTTACGCTGTGCGTTCGCGATCGCTTTGGTAACCCACGGGTGCTCAATGGCTTCACCCGGCTTCATGCCCAGCTTACGCATCATGCCGGACACGCGGTCGGAGGCGAAAATACGCATCAGCGCATCTTCCATCGACAGGTAGAAGCGGGAAGAACCGGCATCACCCTGACGACCTGCACGACCACGCAGCTGGTTATCAATACGACGCGATTCGTGACGCTCGGTACCGATAATGTGCAGACCGCCGGATGCCAGCACCGCGTCGTGACGCACCTGCCAGTCGGCCTTAATCTGCGCAATCTGTTCAGGCGTTGGGTTTTCCAGCTCAGCCACCTCGGCCTGCCAGCTACCGCCCAGCATAATATCGGTACCACGACCCGCCATGTTGGTGGCGATGGTTACCGCAGCCGGATAACCTGCCTGCGCAACGATATCTGCTTCTTTAGCGTGGAACTTGGCGTTCAGAACGTTGTGCTTGATGCCTGCTTTAGTCAGCTCGTTAGACACCACTTCGGACTTCTCGATGGAGATGGTCCCCACCAGTACCGGCTGGCCTTTCGCGGTACGTTCGCGAATATCTTCGATGATCGCCTGAATTTTTTCCGCTTCAGTCATGTACACCAGGTCCGGCATATCCTTACGGATCATCGGACGGTTGGTTGGAACGACCACGGTATCCAGCTTGTAGATAGAGCTGAATTCAAACGCTTCGGTATCGGCTGTACCGGTCATGCCCGCCAGCTTCTCGTACAGACGGAAGTAGTTCTGGAAGGTGATAGAGGCCAGCGTCTGGTTTTCGTTTTGAATATCCACGCCTTCTTTGGCTTCTACAGCCTGGTGCAGACCGTCTGACCAGCGACGTCCCTGCATGGTACGACCGGTGTGCTCATCGACAATGATCACTTCGCCGTCTTTTACGATGTAGTCGACGTCGCGGGTGAACAGCGCGTGGGCACGCAGCGCGGCGGTCACATGGTGCATCAGCATGATGTTGCTTGGGGAGTACAGAGACTCGCCCTCTTCCATAATGCCTTCAGCCACCAGCAGCTCTTCGATTTTCACCAGACCACGCTCGGTCAGGTTCACCTGGCGCGCTTTTTCATCCACGGAGAAGTGACCTTCACCCTGGAAGGTATCCGAGTCTTCTTTCTCCTGGCGCAGCAGGTGTGGAATGATTTTGTCGACCTTACGGTACATCTCGGAGCTGTCTTCAGCCGGGCCGGAGATGATAAGCGGAGTACGCGCTTCATCGATCAGGATGGAGTCCACCTCATCCACCAGCGCGTAGTGCAGCTTACGCTGGACGCGCTCTTCAGGGCTGAACGCCATGTTGTCACGCAGGTAGTCGAAGCCGTATTCGTTGTTGGTACCGTAGGTAATGTCCGCGTTATACGCTTCACGCTTGGCTGGTGCAGGCAGGCCAGACATGTTGATGCCGACGGTCATGCCGAGGAATTCGAACAGTGGACGGTTGTTTTCGGCGTCACGCTGCGCCAGATAGTCGTTGACGGTAACGACGTGAACGCCTTTACCGGTCAACGCATTCAGGTAAGCCGGCAGCGTTGCGGTCAGGGTTTTACCTTCACCGGTACGCATTTCCGCGATGCAGCGTTCGTTAAGCACCATCCCGCCCAGCAGCTGAACGTCGAAGTGACGCATGCCGAACACGCGCTTACTTGCTTCACGCACGACAGCAAATGCTTCCGGGATCAGGCTTTCTAAGGTTTCACCTTTTTCCAGACGCGCACGGAATTCCGCCGTTTTCGCTTTCAGCTCATCATCAGAGAGCTTCTCCATCGCCGGTTCCATACCGTTGATGACGGCAACAGCTTTGCGCATACGGCGCAGGGTACGATCGTTACGACTACCAAAAACTTTAGTTAATAATTTGATTAGCATAATAAATTCTCAAACGCCCCATCATGGGCAGATAAATTAAGGTATTGAAAAAGTTAATTTAGCTGAGGCGTTGAGGCCCGGCGCGAATGCCGTGAACCTGGCTAATCCAGGTTGAAACAGAGAATGAAACAGGAGGAACGAGCGCGCGATGCGCCGTCTGGCGAACCATGACCGGCGGCTGGCTGTCCTGCGTGAGCAGCGCGTTGAGCGTGTCCAGCAGGGCAAGATGCTGCGCCTGCACCGGCAGCGCCTCTTCCGCAACAGGCATTGCCTGCGGCGCCATCGCGAAGGAGAGATGACGGATAACCGTGCGGATAGCGTGCTGGTGCCAGTAATCAACGGAGAAATTCGGGCGGCGACTGGCTTCGAGCCAGGCGAGATTTGTAAAGTTAACCCGCGTATTGAGATCGTGTTTGCTGGTAGAGGTCTTCGTCGGCGTCGCCGCTTCGGCACTGTTGCTGAGCGCAGGCAAGCCGAAACTCGCCGCGACCATCCCTAATAAGAGATGCGGCCAGAAGTAACGTCTGCCAAATTGTCGCCAGCGCGTCAGTATTCCGCTCACTTGCTCCACCACATAAGCCAGCCTGTTACAGGCTATCTTCAGTTATTTTTTTAAGCGCCCAGATATTACCACTAAAGCCAATACACATCAGCAGGAATGAGGTGCCGCCGCGGGGAAAAACGGTCAAGAATGCAGCTAACGCACACACTTTCTACGCAAGACAGACTAGAAATAACGCTGGGGCAAACAAAGAAGGGTAAAAATAAAAACGACTGGTCTTCCTGGCCGGAGAGAGTACCAGGTTAACCAGTCGATTTTTTACGAAACGGCGTGAACCGTTACGCCAGAACCATGCTTGGCGCTTTGAAAGCCAACGGCAGTTCTGCTTCGTCTTCGAAGGTCACATATTCCCAGGCTTCCTGTTTTGCCAGGACGGCCTGCAACAGTTTGTTGTTCAGCGCATGACCGGATTTGAACGCGGTAAATGCACCAATGATGTTGTGACCACACATGAACAGGTCGCCGATAGCGTCCAGCATTTTGTGACGAACGAATTCATCTTCGAAACGCAGGCCGTCTTCGTTCAGTACGCGATAATCGTCAACAACGATGGCACAATCGAAGCTGCCGCCCAGGCACAAGCCGCGGGACTGCAGATATTCGATATCACGCATGAAGCCAAACGTACGGGCTCGGCTGATCTGGCGCATAAACGCATCGGCAGAGAAGTTCATCGCATAGCGCTGGGTGCTGGAATCAATCGCCGGATGGTTAAAGTCGATGGTAAAGTCCAGCGAGAAACCATTGTACGGTTTAAATTCAGCCCACTTGTCGCCATCTTCGACGCGAACGGTCTCTTTGATGCGGACAAATTTCTTCGCGCAGTTCAGTTCTTCGATGCCAGCATCCAGCAACAGATAGACGAACGGTGCAGCACTGCCATCCATAATCGGGATTTCTGGCGCATCGACTTCAACAATAATGTTGTCGATACCCAGACCCGCCAGGGCGGCGTTCAGGTGCTCTACGGTAGAAATCCGCACGTCATGCTCGTTCACCAGACAAGTACAGAGCATAGTATCACGCACAGATTTGGCATCGGCCGGAAAATCTACCGGTGGATTCAAGTCGGTGCGACGATAGATGACCCCGGTATTGGCCGGCGCAGGGCGTAACGTCAGCGTGACTTTCTTGCCGGTATGTAAACCGACACCCGTCGCCTGAACGATACGTTTAAGTGTCCTTTGTTTGATCATCGTATAATCTCGCCAAATTAACTATCCAACCGAGAGTGTATATCACTAACGGTGGGCCAGTTTAGCACAAAGAGCGCAAATCCCCTAATTCCAGCCAATTCTTAATCAGCTTGCTTACGCAGGAACGCCGGGATATCCAGATAATCTGGCTCTTTCGCCGTTTGCGGCGTTGGGTCGTTCACCACTTTCGCGGCCGGTTTCTGCTCCTGAGTCAGCGGAGACATACCGTGCTGCTGGTAACGATCCATTACCGGTTGCTGAGTCTGCTTGTTAGTCACTAAGGTGATCTCAGGACGCTTGTCCATACCGATACCGGTTGCCACAACGGTAACACGCAGCTCGTCGTTCATTTCAGGGTCAAGTGAAGTACCGATTACCACGGTAGCGTTGTCAGAGGCGAACGCACGGATGGTGTTACCCACGGTTTCGAACTCATCCAGACGCAGGTCAAAGCCAGCGGTAATGTTGACCAGCACGCCGCGCGCACCAGACAGGTCGATATCTTCCAGCAGTGGAGAAGAGATAGCCATTTCAGCCGCTTCTTCTGCACGGTCTTCGCCGCTCGCCACGCCAGAGCCCATCATCGCGTAGCCCATTTCAGACATCACGGTGCGAACGTCTGCAAAGTCAACGTTCATCAGGCCAGGACGGGTAATCAGTTCAGCGATACCCTGAACCGCGCCTTTCAGCACGTCGTTTGCTGCGCCGAAGGCGTCAAGCAGGGAGATACCACGACCCAGAACTTTCAACAGTTTGTCGTTCGGGATGGTGATCAGCGAGTCCACATGCTTGGACAGCTCGGTGATACCCTGCTCCGCGAAGGCCATACGCTTCTTGCCTTCAAAATTGAAAGGCTTGGTCACGACAGCAACGGTCAGGATACCTAAATCTTTAGCTACTTCAGCGACAACAGGTGCTGCGCCGGTACCGGTACCGCCCCCCATACCTGCTGCGATGAAGACCATGTCCGCACCTTCCAGTGCAGCGCGCAGGGCTTCACGATCTTCTTCAGCCGCATTGCGACCCACTTCCGGGTTAGCCCCAGCTCCCAGCCCTTTGGTGATACCACCGCCGATCTGGATAGTCTGGCCTACCGCCGTCTTACGCAGTGCCTGCGCATCGGTGTTAACCGCGAAGAATTCAACACCTTCAATGCGTTCACGCACCATATGCTCTACGGCGTTACCGCCGCCGCCACCGACGCCGATGACTTTAATCACCGCGTCGTTGGTCAGTTCCATAGGTTCAAACATAATTTCTCTCTCCGTTGTGCCTGTCGCCCGAGACCGCTAATTCTCTCCGGTCTCTTAAAAAAATTAAAACTCTTTTCGCAACCAGTTGTTCAGTCGTTTGACCCACGACCCCACTGAGACGCGTTTTTCCACTTCCGCTTCACCACTGAGATGAGATTCCTTCCCGTAGTGGAGCAGGCCCACAGCCGTTGAATAGTACGGCTCCTGAGCATAATCCGTTAAACCGGTGATATTCAGCGGCGCCCCAATACGTACCTGCGTATGGAAGACGCGCTGCGCACAGGCCGCAAGACCTTCAATTTGCGCTGCACCGCCGGTTAATACAATCCCCGCCGCAAGATGATGTTTAACACCCTGCTGACGAAGCTGTTCCTGTAACTGTAAAATTTCTTCGTTGACCAGGTTGAGCAGCTCGGTATAGCGCGGTTCGATCACCTCTGCCAACGTTTGGCGCTGCAGGCTGCGCGGTGGACGACCACCGACGCTTGGCACTTCAACGCTCTCATCTTTGCCAACGATAGAACCCAGCGCACAGCCGTGGCGCACTTTAATCGCTTCTGCATCGCTCGGTGGCGTACCAAAAGCGTAAGCAATATCGCTGGTCACGACGTTCCCTGCGTACGGGATCACTTTGGTGTGGCGCAGCGCACCGCCGGTATACACGGCCATGTCCATTGTACCACCACCAATATCGACCACACAGACACCCAGTTCACGTTCATCTTCGGTCAGTACGGAATAACTTGCCGCCAGACCGGCGAAAATAAGTTGGTCAACTTTCAGGCCACAACGTTCAACGGCTTTTACAATGTTCTTCGCCATATCGTTGTGACATGTGATCAGGTGCACTTTTGCCTGCATACGAACGCCTGACAGACCAACAGGGTTTTTGATCCCTTCCTGGTAGTCAATCGCATATTCCTGCGGGATCACGTGCAATACGCGATGCTCATCGCGAACACGCACGGACTTCGCCGTATGCACAACGTTTTCAACGTCTTCCTGCGTCACTTCCTCTTCGGAAATCGGCACCATACCGATTTCGTTCTGGCAGCTAATGTGCTTACCAGAAAGGGCAAGATAGACAGAAGAAATCTGGCAATCTGCCATCAATTCAGCCTGATCGATGGCGCGCTGGACGCATTTCACCACCGATTCAAGATCGTTTACCCCACCTTTATCCATACCACGTGACGGGCAACTGCCCACGCCAATGATATTGACCATACCGTCGGGCAGAACTTCCCCTACTAAAGCGGCAACCTTCGCGGTGCCAATCTCCAGTCCAACTACCAGTTTTCTGTCCGTCGCCTTGATCATTGTTGTTCTGCCTGTACCTGTGCCTGATTCTGTTGCTGATTAGGTTCCTCGACCGGAGCCGGTACCCAACCGACTGCTGCGCCTGAGTCATAGCGCAAATCAACGTAGCTTATCCGTTTGCCGTCAGTCTGTGCCTGCTGCTGTAAAACCGGGTAAAGTTCGACAAAACGCGCCAGACGCTTCATGGTGTCCCCGCGTCCCAGGTTGAGCTTAATGCCGTTCGTTAACGTAAGTTGCCAGGAGCGGCGCGCCGTCATTGCAGCATCTTTTAACGTAAACCTGTCCTTCGCCAGCACCTGGCCCATTTCACGAAAACCCTGTAACACCTCGTTTTCGCTGCCTTCAGGGCCATACAACATCGGTAAATTCTGCTTGTTGACACGATCGGTCGGGACGCTGAAGGAATTTCCGTCGACGTCAACCATGTGCTGATCATTCCAACGCGCAATGGGCACATATTCAACCAGATGAATCTTCAATTCATCAGGCCATTGCTTTCTTACGCTCGCCTGTTTTATCCATGGCAGACGTTCAATCTGGCTTTGGATAATATTGACGTCCTGCGTCATAAAGGTGCCAGGCGAGCCCAGCGCCAGTATTGACTGGCGAATATCGTCGTTACGCGTGTAGTGACGCTCACCGGTGACCACCAGCTTAGAAAGCGGCAACCGCTGCGCATCTTCCATCCAGCCCAGGACCATCCAGCCGCTGATAAACACGGTGCACAGCACCCCGAGCAGGAAAATGATGCCTGCAAGACGCGTTCCATTACTGCGGCGTGAAGAGGTGTATTCTTCCTCGTCATCGCGGTTGCGCGTGTTCAATGCAGCCTGAGACATATCAGCCCGCCTGGTCCAGAATGCGTACGACTAACTGCGAGAAGCTCATCCCCGCCTGACGCGCAGCCATCGGCACAAGGCTGTGGCTCGTCATACCCGGAGAGGTGTTGGCTTCCAGCAGATAAAATTGTCCATCCCGGTCCTGCATCACGTCGATGCGTCCCCAGCCCTGGCAACCCAGAACATGCCAGGCTTTAAGCACCAGGGACTGTAAATCGTCTTCACGCTCAGCTTCAAGACCACTTGGGCAGAAATATTGCGTCTCATCAGAGAGATACTTCGCCTCATAATCATAGAAGACTCCGGCGGGTTGGATACGGATTGACGGTAAAATTTCTTCGCCAAGCATCGCGACGGTAAATTCCGGCCCGCTAAGCCATTTTTCTATCAGAACTTCATCATCATGTTGAAATGCCAGCGCTAAAGCGGACGCTAAATCGTCAGCTTTGTCGACTTTGGACATTCCCACGCTGGAGCCTTCCCGGCTGGGCTTTACAATAACCGGTAAGCCCAGTTCAGCAATGCGTGCATTAACGCTATCCGGCAGGCCCAATTCAAATTCGCGACGCGTCAGTGCCACCCATGGCGCAACAGGTAAACCTGCGCCCTGCCACAGCAGCTTGCTGCGCAGTTTATCCATAGAGATAGCAGACGCCATCACGCCGCTGCCGGTGTATGGCAGACCGATCAGATCCAGAAGCCCCTGCAGGGTGCCGTCTTCGCCGCCACGACCGTGTAAAGCGATAAAGACTTTATCGAAGCCCATGGCTTTTAACTGCGTCACGTCGACCTCTTTTGGATCGACCAGGTGCGCATTGACGCCACCTTCACGCAGGCCCGCCAGTACAGCGGCGCCTGAATTCAGGGAAACCTCGCGCTCGGCGGAGGTGCCGCCAGACAGGACAGCAATCTTATCAGCCATGATGCTCATCCTCCTGGTTTTGCGGCTTCAGTTTGATTTCAGCTAAGGTACGGGCGATTTTGCCGATATTTCCCGCGCCCTGAATCAGAATCAGATCGTTACCTGTCAGGACCGGTGCCAGAATTTCCGCCACCTGCGCAGAGTCAGAAACCAGAATAGGGTCAACTTTACCGCGTCCACGAATGGTGCGACACAGAGAACGACTGTCTGCACCAGGAATCGGCGTCTCGCCTGCGGCGTACACATCCAGCATTAACAGGGTGTCTACCTGTGACAGGACGCTGGCGAAATCGTCATACAGATCGCGCGTACGCGTGAAGCGGTGCGGCTGGAACACCATCACCAGATTTTTGTCTGGCCAGCCTGCACGAGCGGCTTTAATGGTGGCGTCCACTTCGGTCGGATGGTGGCCATAGTCGTCCACCAGCATCGCCGTACCGACTTTACCGTTCACGGCATCCAGCGGGAATTCACCGAGGAAATCGAAACGACGCCCGGTGCCCTGGAAGCTTTCCAGTGCGCGCAGAATCGCATCATCATCAATGCCTTCTTCCGTCGCGACGGCCACTGCCGCTGCGGCATTGAGCGCGTTATGGCGCCCTGGCGCATTCAGCGTCACGTGCAGCAGCTCTTTGTCCTGACGCGCCAGCGTGAAGTGTCCCTGCGCGCCAATCTGTTTGTACTCTTCCACGCGGACGTCAGCGTCTTCGCTGAAGCCGTAGGTGGTGATTTGACGACCCACGCGCGGCAGCAACTCGCGGATCACCGGATCGTCCACGCACATCACCGCGCGCCCGTAGAACGGCAGGTTGTGCAGGAAGTTGATAAAGGTCTGCTTTAAGTTCTCGAAGTCACCCTGGTAGGTATCCATATGGTCAGCTTCGATGTTGGTGACAATCGCCACCATCGGCTGCAGGTGCAGGAACGACGCGTCGCTCTCGTCCGCTTCAGCAATCAGATAACGACTGTGGCCCAGACGCGCATGTACGCCCGCGGCTTTGACCAGGCCGCCGTTGACGAACGTCGGGTCGAGACCCGCTTCTGCATAAATACTGGAGACCATCGCCGTGGTCGTGGTTTTACCGTGGGTCCCGGCAATCGCGATGCCGTGGCGAAAACGCATCAGTTCCGCCAGCATTTCTGCACGGCGGATCACCGGAATGCGCGCGTCATGCGCGGCAACGATTTCCGGGTTGTCAGAGGAGATAGCGCTCGATACCACTACCACGCTCGCATCGCGCACGTTTTCCGGGCGATGATTGAAATAGATAGTCGCCCCAAGCGACGCCAGCTGCTGCGTTACAGGGTTTGGCGCCAGGTCAGACCCGCTGATCTGATAGCCTTCGTTAGCTAACACTTCGGCAATACCGCCCATGCCGGCACCACCGATGCCAACAAAGTGAATGTGCCGGACGCGACGCATCTCGGGCACGATTGAACGCAGTTTTGCCAGTTGTTGTGTATTCATTCTCTAAACGCCATCGACTACTTAAAATTCGTGCCGCGCTTCACGCGCTGCGAGGGTTAAGCCTGAGATGCCAGGCTCACTTCTTTTGCCACCCGTTCCGTCGCATCAGGGATAGCCGCCGCGCGCGCGCGTTCAGCCATCTCAAGCAATACGTCTCTGTTCCAGCCCGCCAGGGTGGTGGCGACCGCGTCGGCGGTAAATTGTGGCTGCTCAAAAATTTTCGCCGCACCGGCTTTCTCAAGCGGCAGGGCATTCCAGTACTGCTGTCTGTCTTTGTGCTGGAAAGGCACAAACAGGGCTGGCAGACCCGCGGCAGCGATTTCGCTTACCGTTAAGGCGCCAGAACGACAGACCACGACATCGGCCCAGGCATACGCTGCCGCCATGTCGTCGATAAATTCCGTCACGTTATGCTGCGGCTGCCCCGCCTCGGCGTAAGCCTGCTCAACGGTCTGCTGAGCGCCTTTTCCGCTCTGGTGCCAGATGGTGACGGCATCCCCCAGCTTTGCAGCAACCTGCGGCATCGTCTGGTTTAAAATGCGTGCCCCCTGAGAGCCACCGACGACCAGCACACGAACCGGCCCTTCACGGCCCGCCAGGCGAGCGTCCGGCAACGGCAGCGCCAGCACGTCCACACGGACCGGGTTACCTACCACGTCCGCTTTCGGGAACGCGCCGGGAAACGCCTGCATAACTTTGGTGGCGATTTTCGCCAGCCATTTGTTGGTCAGACCGGCAATACCGTTCTGCTCATGCAGCACGACGGGAATACCTAACGACCACGCTGCCAGCCCGCCCGGCCCCGAGACATAGCCGCCCATGCCCAGCACCACATCGGGCTTAAAGCGCTTCATAATGGTGCGCGCCTGACGCCAGGCGTTAAAAATGCGCACCGGAGCCAGCAGCATTGCCTTGAGGCCTTTGCCGCGCAGGCCGGAAATACGAATAAAGTCGATCTCAATACCGTGTTTCGGTACCAGGTCGGCCTCCATGCGGTCTGCGGTTCCCAGCCAGCGTACCTGCCAGCCCTGATCCATTAAATGGTGCGCAACCGCCAGTCCCGGGAATACATGTCCGCCGGTACCGCCTGCCATCACCATTAACCGCTTCGGTTGATTCATCGTGAACCTCGTGTAAACGCCTGGGCTTTTTCCAGACGCGTTTCATAATCTATGCGCAACAACAGCATGATGGCCGTCGACATAATCAACAGACTGGAACCACCATAACTGATCAACGGCAACGTCAGACCTTTGGTCGGCAGCATACCCGCTGCGGCCCCGACGTTAACCAATGCCTGGAAACTAAACCAGATACCAATTGAGCAGGCCAGGAAGCCTGAGAAACGGTGATCGATCTCCAGCGCTTTCCGGCCGATGGACATGGCGCGGAAAGCGACGAAGAATACCATTAATAGCGCTAATACCACACCGATATAACCCAGTTCTTCCGCAATAATGGAGAAGATGAAGTCAGTATGCGCTTCCGGTAAATACTCCAGTTTCTGTACCGAGTTACCCAGCCCCTGTCCCCAGAGCTCACCACGACCAAAGGCCATGAGTGACTGCGTCAGCTGATAACCGCTGCCGAACGGGTCTTCCCACGGGTTCCAGAAAGAGGTCACGCGGCGAATACGGTAAGGCTCGGCGAGGATCAACAGCACAACCGCTGAAATCCCCATCCCAATGATGGCGATGAACTGCCACAACTTCGCGCCCGCCAGGAACAGCATGGCCAGCGTGGTGACAAACAGTACAACCACCGTACCGAGGTCAGGCTGCGCCAGCAGTAAGACCGCCAGCACCAGAATCACGCCCATCGGTTTTAAGAAGCCGCGCAGGTTGTTACGCACTTCATCTACTTTACGCACCAGGTAGTTCGCCAGGTAGCAGAACAGGGAGAGCTTGGTAAATTCCGCAGGCTGAATACGCAGCGGGCCAAAGGCGATCCAGCGTGATGCCCCGTTTACGGAACTCCCCACCACCAGAACGATCAGCAGCATAATGATCGAGGCGATCAGCATCGCCGTACTGTGCCGCTGCCAGAACTCCATCGGTAGACGCAAGGTCACCAGCGCCAGGCAGAATGCCAGGATGATGTACAGACCATCACGTTTGGCAAACAGGAAAGGATCGTTCGCCAGACGCTGCCCGACGGGCATTGACGCTGACGTCACCATTATAAAGCCGACCGCCGCGAGCCCCATTGTGAGCCAGAACAGCGTGCGGTCGTACATGATCAGGCTGTCGTTATCTTTTTGACGAGAGCCCATCACCCAGCCTTTAAGCGCCGCAAACAACCACACCAGGATCCCAAATCCTGGCAGGCGCGGCATTTTCAGGCGAGGGAGAGATAAACGCATCAGCCTAACTCCTTCGCCAGGCGGGTAAAGACATCACCACGCTGTTCGAAATTCTTGAATTGATCCAGACTTGCACAGGCCGGAGAGAGCAGCACCATATCACCCGGCTTCACGCGAGGGGCAATCAGCCGCATCGCCTGTTCCATGGTTTCGGTTTGCTCGGCGATCTCAGGGCGCAGTTCAGCCAGCTCGCTGCCGTCACGGCCGAAGCAGTAGAGACGGATGTTATCGCCGGAGAGATACGGCTTCAGGGACGAGAAATCAGCTGACTTACCGTCGCCGCCCAGCAGCAGATGCAGGGTACCGTCAACGTGCAGCCCGTTCAGCGCGGCCTCCGTGCTGCCCACGTTGGTGGCTTTGGAGTCGTTGATCCAGCGCACGCCGTTGTGCTCCAGCGCCAGCTGGAAACGGTGCGCCAGGCCAGAAAACGTGGTTAACGCTTTCAGGCTCGAGGAGCGCGGCAGCCCCACGGCATCCGCCAGCGCCAGCGCCGCCAGCGCATTGGTATAGTTGTGCTGACCAGAGAGCTTCATCTCTTTCACGTTCAGCACTTTCTCACCTTTCACGCGCAGCCAGGTTTCGCCCAGCTGGCGGTTCAGATGATAATCACCCATGGTGATGCCAAAACTGATGCAGCGGTCGTCTGCGCCACGCACCGGCATGGTCAGCGCATCATCGGCGTTCACCACGCAGACTTTGGCATTCTCATAAACGCGCAGCTTGGCGGCACGGTACTGCTGCAGACCAAAGGGATATCTGTCCATATGATCTTCAGTCACGTTGAGGATCGTCGCAGCGGCAGCATGCAGGCTGGAGGTCGTTTCCAGCTGGAAGCTGGAAAGCTCGAGAACATACAGTTCACAGCCTTTATCCAGCAGCATCAGAGCAGGCAAACCAATGTTACCGCCAACGCCGACGTTCATGCCCGCCGCTTTTGCCATTTCCCCCACCAGGGTGGTGACGGTGCTTTTACCGTTAGAACCGGTAATCGCGATAACGGGCGCCTGCGCTTCGCGGCAGAACAGCTCGATATCGCCAACAATCTCAACGCCCGCATCTGCGGCAGCGCTCAGGGAAGGATGCGCCAGCGCCATACCCGGGCTGGCGACAATCAGATCGGCTGCCATCAGCCAGTCATCATTCAGACCACCCAGGTGGCGTTCAACCTGTTCCGGCAGCTTGTCCAGACCCGGCGGAGAGACACGCGTATCCATCACGCGCGGCGTCACGCCACGCGCGAGGAAAAAGTCCACGCAGGAGAGCCCCGTGAGGCCCAACCCGATGATAACGACTTTTTTGCCCTGGTAATCTGCCATGATTAACGTACCTTCAGCGTTGCCAGGCCAATCAGCACCAGCATCAGCGAAATAATCCAGAAGCGCACAATGACGCGCGGCTCCGGCCAGCCTTTCAGTTCATAGTGGTGGTGAATCGGCGCCATACGGAAGATGCGCTGACCGCGCAGCTTGAAGGAGCCGACCTGCAAAATCACCGACAGCGTCTCAACCACAAACACGCCGCCCATGATCACCAGCAGGAACTCCTGGCGCAGCAGCACGGCAATAATGCCCAGCGCGCCGCCCAAAGCCAGTGAACCGACGTCACCCATAAAGACCTGAGCCGGATAGGTGTTGAACCACAGGAAGCCAAGACCCGCACCGACAATCGCCGTACAGACGATCACCAGTTCACCCGCATGACGCAGATAAGGGATGTGCAGGTAGTTCGCAAAGTTCATGTTACCGGTCGCCCACGCCACCAGCGCAAAACCGGCCGCAACGAAGACGGTAGGCATGATTGCCAGGCCATCCAGACCGTCGGTCAGATTAACGGCGTTACCGGTGCCGACAATCACAAAGTACGCCAGCAGAATGTAGAACAGACCCAGCTGCGGCATCACGTCTTTAAAGAACGGCACGACCAGCTCGGTCGCTGGCGTGTCTTTCCCGGCAAGATACAGTGCGAAGGCCACGCCCAGCGCGATCACCGACATCCAGAAATACTTCCAGCGGGCAATCAGGCCTTTGGTATCTTTGCGGACGACTTTGCGGTAATCATCGACGAAACCGATGATCCCGTAACCCACCAGTACCGTCAGCACACACCAGACGTACGGGTTGGACGGGTACGCCCACAACAGCACGGAAACGACGATGGCAGTCAGGATCATGATCCCGCCCATGGTCGGCGTACCGCGCTTGCTGAAGTGCGATTCCGGGCCGTCATTACGCACAACCTGGCCGAAAGAGAGCTTTTGCAGACGGGCAATCATGCGCGGGCCCATCCACAACGAGATGAACAGCGCAGTCAGCAGGCTGACGATGGCGCGAAACGTCAGATACGAAAAGACGTTAAAGCCTGAGTAATATTTGACCAAATGTTCGGCCAGCCAAACTAACATGTCCCGTTCTCCTGTAATGCGTGCACAACCTCTTCCATGGCGGCACTACGTGAACCTTTCACTAACACTGTCACAATTTGTTTTTCAGTCATTAATGCCTTAAGGCGCTCAATCAAGGCGGCTTTATCGGCAAAATGCTCGCCAACGCCGCTGGCCTGGCTGATCGCCTGGCTCAGTTTTCCTGCGCTCAGTACACAGTCCAGCCCCGCCGCTTTCGCCGCTTCACCGACCTGGGTATGACAGGCTTCGCTTTCGTCGCCCAGCTCTGCCATGTCGCCAACCACCATGATGCGGTAACCCGGCATTTCAGATAACACCTGCACCGCCGCCGTCATCGAGCCAACATTCGCGTTGTAGGAGTCATCCAGCAGCAGCTTGTTTTCCGAAAGCTGAATCGGGAACAGGCGTCCCGGTACGGCTTTCAGGTTCGCCAGCCCGGCTTTAATTGCCGCATGTGAAGCGCCCACCGCCGTTGCCAGCGCCGCCGCCGCAAGGGCATTGGCGATGTTATGACGACCCGGCAGCGGCAGCAGCACCTCCACGCCACCCGTTGGGGTAGTGAGGGTGAACTCGGTGCCGTGCGACGTCACATGGATATTGGTCGCCGTAAAATCACTGTTGGCCGCATTTGGAGAGAAGCGCCAGGTTTTACGCGCACCAATGATGCTCTGCCAGTTCAGCCAGTCGTTGTTGTCGGCGTTCAGAATGGCGATACCGTTATCCGGCAGGCCGGTGTAAATCTCGCCTTTCGCTTTCGCCACGCCTTCCAGCGAGCCAAAGCCTTCCAGGTGCGCAGCCGCGAGGTTATTCACCAGCGCCGCTTCCGGGCGAGTCAGGCTTACGGTCCAGGCGATTTCACCCTGGTGGTTTGCGCCTAACTCGATCACCGCATAGTCATGCTCTTTGGTCAGGCGAAGCAATGTCATCGGCACGCCGATGTCATTATTGAGGTTGCCCGCGGTAAAAAGCGTATTGCCGCACTGGCTGAGGATCGCCGCCGTCATCTCTTTCACTGACGTTTTGCCTGATGACCCTGTTAGCGCGACGACGCGAGCCGGCACCTGCTGACGAACCCAGGCAGCCAGCTCACCGAACGCGAGACGCGTATCTTTCACCACAACCTGCGGCAGATCGATATCAAGCTTGCGGCTGACCAGCAGCGCACCGGCGCCGTTCTCTTTGGCCTGCTCGGCAAAATCATGCGCGTCAAAACGCTCGCCTTTCAGCGCCACAAAGAGACAGCCTGCGGTGACTTTACGGGTGTCCGTCGTCACGGCATCGATGGTCAGGTCTTGCCCGTGCAGGTCACCGTGCAGTACTTCTGCGGCCTGGCTTAAGGAGAGGCTAATCATGCGACAACTCCCAGCAGGCGAGCTGCCGTTACGCGATCCGAGTAGTCCAGACGGCGATTGCCAACGATCTGATAATCTTCATGGCCTTTGCCCGCCAGCAGAACAACATCATTCTCCTGTGCCTGCATGATGGCGTTTGTCACGGCTTCAGCACGGCCTTCCACGACGCGCGCGCGGCCTGCGTCCAGCATACCCGCCAGAATGTCATTAATGATGGCGCGCGGCTCTTCGGTACGCGGGTTGTCATCGGTGACAACCGGAATATCCGCGAACTGTTCCGCAATCGCCCCCATCAGCGGGCGTTTGCCTTTGTCGCGATCGCCGCCGCAGCCAAACACGCACCAGAGCTTACCGGTACAGTGCAGGCGCGCCGCTTCCAGCGCTTTTTCCAGCGCATCCGGCGTGTGGGCATAATCAACCACAACGGTCGGCTTACCCGGCGCGCTAAATACTTCCATACGGCCACAAACCGGCTGCAGTCGCGCGGCGGTTTTCAGCAGTTCAGCCATCGGGTAACCCAGCGCCAGCAGCGTTGCCAGGGCCAGCAGTAGGTTGCTGACGTTAAACGCCCCCATCAGGCGGCTTTCAATTTCGCCTTCACCCCAGGAAGAGGCAAAGCGGATGGTCGCCCCGCTGTCGTGATAATTCACCTCAACCGCCTTCAGCCAGCGGCCGTGGCAGTTCGGATTGATATGGTCTTCCATCGAGACGGCAACCGCATCCGGTAGCTTCGCCAGCCAGCGGCGGCCCACTTCATCGTCGGCGTTGATGATGGCCTGACCGTAATGGTGAGTAGAGAACAGCAGCCATTTCGCGGCTTCGTAGTGCTCCATATCGCCATGATAATCAAGATGGTCGCGGCTCAGGTTGGTAAACACGGATGCAGCAAATTTCAGCGCCGCGACGCGGTGCTGTACCAAACCGTGCGAAGAGACCTCCATCGCGGCGAAGGTTGCGCCCTGCCCTGCCAGACCGGCAAGCACGTGCTGTACGTCAACCGCCGAGCCGGTGGTGTTTTCCGTCGGGCTCACTTTGCCCAGCAGACCGTTACCCACGGTTCCCATCACCGCACCGGTTTCACCCAGTAGCTGTGCCCACTGCGCCATCAGCTGCGTGGTGGTGGTTTTACCGTTCGTACCCGTTACGCCAACCAGACGCAGCTGGTCGGAAGGTTCGTGATAAAAACGTCCCGCCAGTGCGGAAAGACGTTCGTTTAACTGGCTGAGATAGAGGACCGGCACGCCGTGCATTTCACGGATCTCACCGTCGGTTGCCTCATCTTTAGCCTCAGCAATAATGGCAGCCACACCTTGCGCAATCGCCTGCGGGATATAACGACGCCCGTCCGCCTGATGACCGACCACCGCCACAAAAAGATCGCCAGAAGCCGCTACGCGGCTGTCCAGAACCATCTCTCGCAGTGCTCGCTCCGGTGCATTTGGCACCCACGGAGCGAGAAGGTCGCGCAAATTACGATCTGCCACCTGTACCCTCGCCTTGATTAATTACAAATTCACTTTTTTCGCCCGTCGCCAGCGCATCCGGTTCAATGTTCATGGTGCGTAACACGCCGCCCATGATGGCCCCGAACACAGGCGCGGAGACGGCGCCGCCGTAGTATTTACCCGCCTGTGGATCGTTTATCACGACCACCAGCGCAAAACGCGGATTGCTTGCAGGCGCAACGCCTGCGGTATAGGCAATGTATTTGTTGATGTAGCGGCCGTCTGGCCCCACTTTTTTCGCTGTACCGGTTTTAATGGCGATACGATAGCCTTTAATCGCCGCCTTCACGCCGCCGCCGCCCGGCAACGCCACGCTTTCCATCATGTGCACCACGGTACGAACGATGGATTCCGGGAAGATACGCTCGCCCGGGACCGGTGGATCAACTTTGGTAATCGACAGCGGGCGATAGACGCCATAGCTGCCAATCGTTGCGTAGACTCGCGCTAACTGTAACGGGGTTACCATTAGCCCGTAGCCGAAAGAGAAGGTGGCCCTCTCTATGTCAGACCACCGTTGTTTTTGAGGATATAAGCCACTGCGTTCTCCGACCAACCCCAAATTGGTCGCCTTTCCCAGTCCAAAACGTGAGTAAGTTTCTACTAACGCTGAGGACGGCATCGCTAACGCCAGCTTTGAAACACCGACGTTACTCGACTTCTGTAACACCCCGGTCAGGGTCAATTCGCTGTAGCGCGCCACGTCTTTTATCTCGTGGCCGTTAATACGGTATGGGACAGTGTTCAGTACCGTGTTTTCATTGACAATACCGCGCTGGAGCGCGGTCATCACCACCATCGGCTTCACCGTGGAGCCGGGTTCGAACACGTCGGTAATTGCCCGGTTACGCATGGCATCTTTTGCGGTGCCGGTAAAGTTGTTCGGGTTGTAGGACGGGCTGTTGGCCATCGCCAGCACTTCACCGGTGCTGACATCCACCAGCACGGCGCTGCCTGACTCCGCCTTGTTGAACGCCACCGCGTTGTTCAGCTCGCGGTAGACAAGCGCCTGCAGGCGCTCGTCGATACTCAGGGCCAGGTTGTGCGCTGCCTGACTGTCCGTGGAAGAGATATCTTCGATGACGCGCCCGTAGCGGTCCTTACGCACGATTCGCTCGCCCGGCTGGCCGGTGAGCCACTTATCGAAGCTTTTCTCAACGCCCTCAATCCCCTGGCTGTCGACGTTGGTAAAACCAATGAGGTGAGCGGTTACTTCGCCGGATGGGTAGTAACGGCGGGATTCTTCACGCAGATGAATACCCGGCAGCTTCAGTTTGCGAATGTAGTCCGCCATGTCAGGGTTAACCTGACGCGCCAGATAGATAAAACGTCCTTTCGGGTTCGCGTTAACGCGGGAAGCCAGCTGATCCAGCGGCATTTTCAGCGCATCAGACAGGGCTTTCCAGCGGTTATCAAGGGTAATGCCACCGGCGTCGTGCAGCTCTTTCGGATCGGCCCAGATCGCTTTCACCGGCACGCTCACCGCCAGCGGACGACCGGAGCGGTCGGTGATCATCCCGCGGGACGTGGAAACCTCCTGAACGCGCAGAGAGCGCATATCGCCCTGGCGTACCAGCATGTCAGGGGCGACGATTTGCAGCCAGGCCACGCGGCCCAGCAGAAAACCCAGCGCCAGTAAAATGCAGCCGCAAAGCAACGCAAAACGCCAACTGATAAAGTTGGCCTGTTCTTCCTGACGTTTTGGTTTTAGCGTTTTTGCCGCTGCTTTCATGCGTCGCGTTTTCCCTTATTTTTGTACTACGATATTTTCCTGTGAAGGATCAACATGCTGCAGCTGCAGCTTTTCCGTTGCGATCCGTTCAACCCGGCTGTGATCGCCGAGCGCGTTTTCTTCAAGGATCAGATTTCGCCATTCAATATCCAGCGCATCGCGTTCCAGTACCATCTGCTCGCGTTGCGCAGTCAATAAACGTGTGTGGTGGGCGGTGGTGACCACCGTCACAGCCGTGACAATGATGCAAATGAACAGACAGAGTGGCAGTTTCCCAAACCGCAAAAGATCGTCGCCGATCACGCCAGGCAAGGCATGGCGCTCGTTGCTTCCTAACGAATCCTTAACTTTGCTTAGGGTCTCTGTCACTCTGCCGATCATGCGTTCGTCCTCTCTGCAACACGCAGCACTGAACTACGGGCGCGTGGATTCTCTGCCACCTCTTCTTCGCCCGGCATCAACTTGCCTAATGCTCGCAACTGACGGCCACCCAGCTTCCTGAGTTGTTCTTCCGTCATCGGCAGCCCCGCGGGTACCTGTGGACCGCGGCTTTGTTCACGCATAAAGCGTTTCACAATACGGTCTTCCAGCGAATGGAAGCTGATGATGGATAACCGCCCACCCGGGGCCAGCACGTCGATCGAGCTTTTTAGCGCCAGCTCTATTTCCTCCAGTTCACTGTTTACCCAGATGCGAACCGCCTGGAAGGTACGGGTCGCGGGATGTTTGTGCTTATCCTTCACCGGCGTTGCCGCCGCGATCACCTCGGCCAACTCTTTGGTGCGGGTCATCGGCTCAATGCGATTGCGCTCAACAATGGCGCGCGCAATACGTTTGCCAAAGCGCTCTTCGCCGAAGGTTTTGATGACCCATGCAATATCCGCTTCATCAGCGGTCTGTAACCACTCGGCGGCAGACTGGCCGCGAGTCGGGTCCATACGCATGTCCAGCGGACCATCGCGCATAAAGGAGAAACCGCGTTCAGCATCATCAAGTTGGGGTGAAGAGACGCCAAGATCGAGAAGAATCCCGTCGATCTTGCCCGTCAGGCCGCGCTCAGCCACATAGTCCGCGAGCGCAGAAAAAGGTCCATGCACGATGGAAAAGCGTGGGTCATTGATAGTCTGTGCAACGGCAATTGCCTGCGGATCGCGATCGATTGCCAGCAGACGCCCCTCCTCACCCAGTTGGGAGAGGATCAAACGCGAGTGACCACCGCGACCAAAAGTGCCATCAATGTAGATGCCATCCGGACGAATATTCAGGCCGTTAACGGCCTCGTCCAGTAACACCGTTTTATGTTTATAATTTTCCATCATATTTATAGAGACAAGTCCTGCAGCCGTTCCGATAATGTCGCGGAATCAGACTGCTCAGCGTCGATATCTTCCTTGACCTGTTGATACCAGGTCGTTTCATCCCACAGTTCAAATTTGTTGAACTGCCCGACCAGCATCACTTCTTTGGTCAGACCGGCATGTTGCCGTAACACAGGCGCGATCAGTAATCGCCCTGCGTTATCCATCTGACATTCACTGGCATGTCCCAATAACAACCGCTGCACGCGGCGTTCCTGCGGGTTCATGCTCGACAGTCGCGACAGCTTTTGCTCAATAATTTCCCATTCAGGCAGGGGGTAAAGCAGCAGGCAGGGGGAGTTAATGTCAATGGTGCAAACCATTTGACCCGCAGCGTTCTCAATCAGCTGGTCGCGGTATCGGGTTGGTACCGATAAACGCCCTTTACTGTCGAGATTGACTAACGTAGCTCCACGGAACATGCCAGTCTCACCCCTCCTCACCACTTTAACCCACAAATTCCCACCTAAAGGAGTTTACGGAGCGA
This sequence comes from Enterobacter sp. SST3, assembly GCF_000286655.1. Taxonomy (NCBI): domain Bacteria; kingdom Pseudomonadati; phylum Pseudomonadota; class Gammaproteobacteria; order Enterobacterales; family Enterobacteriaceae; genus Enterobacter; species Enterobacter sp. SST3. The sequence goes on from NZ_ALNS01000023.1 coordinate 125,459, forward strand.
GGGAAAAGCTTGTCAAGCCAGGACTCTCGGCATAAGGACTCGAAAGCCCTCTATTTACAGAGATAAACAGTCCTGGTTAATAACTGCACAACTGGCGAGGCAAAATTAACGTTATGAATATTTGTAAGAAAAAAACCGAATATGCACACTAGCGTTAAGGCTCACTCAATATCATCGCAGATAAATATAAAGTGTCAGTTTGCGACGCGGGCAGCATTTTATGACAGATTCTCAGGGGATGACAGCGCCAGATTCACTCAGGCGAGCGGTAAGCGCAGTGGTTATCGCGTAAGCTGTCAAAGGAAGAGGAAAAAACGTCTGAATATTCATCGACCGAAGAGGGTTTGTAACAAAATAATACAAAGAGTGCCGTTTAAAATCGCTGAGATGTTGTTTAAAGGGCAATTTAAAAGCCAAAATGAATAAAGAAAAATAGGCGATTATGATCTCCCAAGAATTATCCTAATTTCTCTCCGGGAATTATCTGCACAAATTATTGCAGCAAAAAGGGGCAGATTTCACCGCCCCGGTCATTTCATTTTTGGCGGCTTAAAATTCCGCGATGGTAGAGGTTACGTTTGATACGCGTCAGGCCCGGCTTCGGTTTGCGGGGTTCATCAAGACTTGCCAGCACAATCTCCAGCACGCGTTCAGCCACATCGCGATGGCGCTGTGCAACCGCCAGCACCGGGCACTGAAGGAAGTCGAGCAGCTCATTATCCCCGAACGTGGCAATCGCCAGATCGGAAGGCAGTTTACCTTCACGACGTAAGGTCACATCCATGACACCCTGCAAGAGCGCAAACGAGGTAGTGAACAGCGCCTGAGGCATCGGATGCGTTTCCAGCCATTTTTCGAACAGCTGCGCGGCGGCTTCACGTTCGTAGCTGTTGGCATAGAGGTAGTGAACCTCGCGCGGATCGTCTTTCCAGGCCGTTCTGAATCCCTGCTCGCGCAGGAAGCTCACGGAAAGTTCAGGCAGCGCGCCCAAATACAGTACCGTTTCCGCCGGGAACGTCCGCAGCTCTGCGGCCAGCATTTCGGCATCATCCTGATCGGCACCCACCACGCTGGTGAAGTGCTCGCGATCGAGGGCACGGTCAAGCGCAACGATCGGGAACGGATCATTCGCCCAGCGCTGGTAGAAAGGATGCTCCGGCGGTAAGGAGGTCGAAACAATAATGGCATCCACCTGGCGCTGAAGCAGATGTTCAATGCAGCGCATCTCGTTATCAGGCTGATCTTCCGAGCAGGCAATCAGCAATTGATAGCCGCGCTGACGCGCCTGACGTTCAAGATAGTTGGCGATACGGGTATAGCTGGTGTTTTCCAGGTCCGGGATTACCAGACCAATAGAGCGGGTGCGCCCGGCGCGCAGACCGGCTGCGACAGCATTCGGATGGTAGTTATGTTCACGAACCACCGCCATAACTTTTTCAACGGTCTTGTCGCTGACACGGTACTGCTTTGCTTTACCGTTAATCACATAGCTGGCCGTTGTTCGTGACACGCCGGCTAGCCGGGCGATTTCATCCAGTTTCACAATTGCCCCTTAAAAAAAGAAAAGAGTCCATGGCCCTGTCAAGGTTATGGTTAAATCTTTTAACATCTAAACGCAGAAAAGCCTTCGCGGCAACCGCTTTTATCTGCGTTGTCGGCTGATTACGCAAAAAAAAGCCCGGCTTTGGTGACCGGGCAGAAAGAGGCGAACCTTTTTGACAACTAACGCATGATTTTCTCGCCGCGTGACAGACCCACAACCCCCGATCTCGCCACCTCGACAATTTTTGCGACATCCCGTACGGACGCCAGGAACGCATCCAGCTTGTCGCTCGTCCCGACCAGCTGAACGGTATAAAGAGAAGGCGTGACGTCGATAATCTGTCCGCGGAAAATATCCGCATTGCGTTTGACTTCTTCACGCCCGTAGCCGCTGGCCTGAATTTTCACCAGCATGACCTCACGTTCAACGTAGGCCCCTTGCCCCAGCTCGCTCACGCGCAGCACGTCGACCAGCTTATGCAGCTGTTTCTCAATCTGTTCAAGCACCTTAGCGTCGCCGACGGTTTGGATCGTCATGCGCGACAGCGTTGGGTCTTCCGTCGGGGCGACGGTCAGGCTTTCAATGTTATAGCCGCGCTGCGCAAAAAGGCCAATGACGCGCGACAGTGCGCCAGACTCGTTTTCCAGTAAAACTGATAATATCCGGCGCATATCAGGTTCTCTCCGTTTTGCTTAACCACATTTCATCCATACCACCACCCCGAATATGCATCGGATAGACGTGCTCGGTTCCATCAACAATCACATCCATAAAGACGAGGCGGTTGTTTTTAACGTGCTCAAGCGCTTGTGCGAGCTTCGTTTCCAGCTCGGCCGGATCGGTTACCCGCATGCCAACATGGCCGTAAGCTTCAGCAAGACGAACAAAATCCGGCAGCGATTTCATGTATGACTGTGAGTGACGGCCAGAATAAATCATATCCTGCCACTGCTTCACCATGCCGAGGTAGCCGTTATTCAGGTTCAGCACGAGAACCGGCAGTTCATACTGCAGCGCGGTAGACAGCTCCTGAATGTTCATCTGGATACTACCGTCTCCGGTCACGCAGACGACGGTTTCATCCGGCAGCGCCAGCTTCACGCCCAGCGCGGCAGGCAGACCAAAGCCCATGGTGCCTAAGCCACCCGAGTTGATCCAGTGTCGCGGTTTATCAAACGGATAATACAGGGCAGCAAACATCTGGTGCTGGCCCACGTCTGAGGTCACATACGCTTCACCTTTCGTCAGTCGCCACACCGCTTCGATGACCGCCTGCGGCTTAATGTTTTCGCTCTGCGTGTCATATTTCAGGCACTGACGCGCGCGCCACTGTTCAATCTGCTGCCACCAGTCGCGGATCTCATCCAGCGGCTGGGTCGCTTTCTCCTGGGCCAGCAGCTCCAGCATCTGTTCCAGAACCTGACGGGCATCACCGACGATCGGCACATCAGCCGACACCGTTTTAGATATTGACGTCGGATCGATATCAATATGCAGCACGGTGGCATTCGGGCAATATTTCGCCAGGTTGTTGGTGGTACGATCGTCAAAACGCACACCGACGGCAAAGATCACATCGGAGTGGTGCATCGTCATGTTGGCTTCATAGGTACCGTGCATACCCAGCATACCCAGCGCCTGGCGGTGGGTGGCGGGAAACGCCCCCAGCCCCATCAGCGACGACGCAACAGGAAGGTTGAGTTTTTCAATCAGTTCACGAAGCTGGGCTTCACAGGCTGCATTGATCGCTCCGCCCCCGACATAGACGACCGGTTTCTTGGCTGCCAGAAGCGTTTGCAACGCCCGCTTGATCTGACCTTTATGCCCCTGCGTTGTCGGGTTGTAAGAACGCATGCTCACCGATTCCGGCCAGACGTAAGGCAGCTTGTTTGCCGGGTTCAGAATGTCTTTAGGCAGATCGACCACCACCGGTCCCGGGCGTCCGCTTGCCGCCAGCCAGAAGGCTTTTTTCAGTACGCCGGGAATATCTTCGGTTTGCTTAACCAGGAAGCTGTGCTTCACCACGGGACGCGAAATCCCGACCATGTCGCACTCCTGAAAAGCATCGTAGCCAATCAGCGAGGTGGCTACCTGCCCGGAGAGGATCACCAGCGGGATAGAGTCCATATACGCCGTCGCAATGCCGGTAATGGCGTTTGTCGCGCCGGGGCCGGACGTGACTAACACCACGCCCACTTCACCCGTCGCACGCGCCAGGCCGTCGGCCATGTGTACGGCCGCCTGCTCGTGACGTACCAGAACATGGTCAATGCCCCCTACCGTATGGAGGGCATCATAAATATCGAGGACCGCGCCGCCAGGGTAGCCGAACACTTGCTTTACGCCCTGATCGATCAGCGACCGGACGACCATTTCCGCGCCAGACAACATCTCCATGCTTTGCCTCCAGGCATTTTGTTATAGACGGACTGCCGAATTCATTTCCGCACCGTCTTACGATTGGGATGAACCAATCTTATATTTTGCAGAGTGTTCTTTACCTTAACCGCTCGTTATGAGGCAGGCAATTAGCAAACCCGGAGAGATAAACGGTGCGTAAAGCAGAAAACGCAGCCGTTAACAGAAGATATGGTTAATTCCTCTGAGAATAGAGGACGGTGTGATAAATCATCGCTGAAAAGCAGGACAATGCAGGAAATCATCTATTTTTGCGTGCCGAAGAGCCGCCCGAAAAAAAGACTCACAGAACAAAATAGCAACTATCCAAAAAAACTCAGGATAAATCACATGATCCGATGCGATTTATCCCGATGCGTTTACCGGCGACAGATACCAACCAGCAACTCTTCCATCCACTGGTGTCCTTTATCCCGTCCGGCCGCTTCATGCCAGGAGAGATAACAGGTTCGGCTATTTAACTTAAGCGGCAATGGCAAAATTTGCAGATTTAATGGGTCAGAAAACTCTTCTGCCAGCCAGCGCGGTGCAATCGCCACCAGCTGTGTCTGGGAGACCACGTTTAATACGCTGACCATAGCCATGCCCTGATAAGCCACGCACGCCTGTTTATCCGCAGTGTCATACCACGGCAGGCTAAAGGAAGCATATCTGTCGAGAGCAACAACGGCGTGCTGTTCGTTATAAACATCGTGTTCTCGCAGCGGAGAATTCAGACGTGGGTGTTTTTTACTGGCGACAAGAACCATTTCATCTTTAAAGAGCGGCACGCAGGAAAATTCCGGACGACGGAACTCTTCATACCCCAGCACGAATTCGATCTCTTGATAGCGTAACTGATGTTCCGTGTTTTGATTCAGGGATGATTTAAAAACCAGATTGATATTTGGTGCGATTTCTTCAACTTTATTATAAATAATCGACGTTAAATAATTATCTAATGGACTGCAGACACAAAGATGGAATACGCGCTCGCTGCTCAAGGGTTCAAAGCCCGATCCCGGCAGCTCATTTTGCACCAACTGCAACGCCTGGCGGATGGAACCGAACAGCTGGAATGCGCGTGCCGTAGGCTGGATCCCCCTCCCGTAACGAACGAATAATTCGTCGTTAAACATGAGCTTGAGTCTGGCAACGGCATTACTCACAGCAGGTTGCGACATCCCCAACGCCTGGGCGGCGCGGGTGATATTCTGTTCCTGCATGACCGCATCAAACACCGTCAGAAGATTAAGATCCACCGTGCGTAACTGCGGTTTAATCCCATCAGTAGCTTGAGGTTGTTTAATATTATTTTCTGGCACTTCTGACTCCACTGTCACGCTAAACTCCCTTTGCCAACGTACGCTAATCATCTCGAAAAATATGATTTATCATGCAAATACGATCAGCGAAAGAGAATTATTTAAAATTCAGAATATATAAAGACGCTATATAAACGAAAAGAAAATAGCGCAAATGATATGTTTGACTTTAGGATTCAAATGAAACCATAAACCAAACAAATACACAATGACCGCCAGGTTAATGATGACTTAAGTATTATTAAACTGTTATCGCCACCGCTCTGCAGTTAGTTAATAACATGTTATCTCTTTTCGTTTTTCAGCGAAGCGCAATAGATTCACCATAATTATAACTTAATGATATTAAAACCCTTTACGTACAGAACATTCTCAGTAACGCGCGTCACTCATTTGAAACAATTATATTTATTTGTTTCTGCAACTGTTTTCTTCAGTCCAAAATTAGACAATTAGTCGGGTCGTAAAAGCCAAAACCAGCACAATTAGCTAAAGTAATTATCCTGCTGATTACGCCCGTCGGGCCCGTTTTTATCATCAGGGGTTGACATCAACTGGCGTATCCAGTACCACTAAAAGCATATTGAATTTAACGGAGCACGATTCATGATTCGCACCATTCGTTTCACCGGTCTACTACTACTAAACGCATCCACTGTGCGCGGTAGACTGGCGGGCGAAATTCAGCGTTGAATCGTCACCAGTAAGACTAAAAACCCGCGCCACTGCGCGGGTTTTTTTATGCTCGTAGCAAGGCGCCCTAAGACTGACAAGGACCTAACCCATGAGCCAGCAAGTCATTATTTTCGATACTACTTTACGTGACGGTGAACAGGCATTACAGGCAAGCCTGAGTGTAAAAGAGAAACTGCAGATCGCGCTGGCTCTCGAACGTATGGGTGTCGACGTGATGGAGGTGGGTTTCCCGGTCTCGTCTCCGGGTGATTTCGAATCCGTCCAGACTATCGCCCGCACCATTAAAAACAGCCGCGTGTGCGGTCTGGCACGCTGTGTTGAAAAAGATATCGACGTCGCGGCTGAGTCGCTGAAAGTGGCCGAAGCGTTCCGTATTCACACCTTTATTGCCACCTCACCTATGCACATCGCCACCAAGCTGCGCAGCACGCTGGATGAGGTGATTGAGCGCGCGGTGTATATGGTGAAACGCGCACGTAATTACACCGATGACGTTGAATTCTCCTGTGAAGATGCAGGCCGCACGCCAATCGACGATTTGGCGCGCGTCGTGGAAGCTGCCATTAACGCGGGTGCCAAAACCATCAACATCCCGGACACCGTCGGCTACACCATGCCGTTTGAGTTCGCCAACATCATCACCGGCCTGTATGACCGCGTTCCAAACATTGATAAAGCGATTATCTCCGTCCACACCCACGATGATTTGGGTCTGGCCGTGGGTAATGCTATCGCCGCCGTCCACGCTGGCGCGCGTCAGGTAGAAGGCGCGATGAACGGTATCGGTGAACGTGCGGGCAACTGTTCGCTGGAAGAAGTGATCATGGCGATCAAAGTGCGCAAGGACATCATGGACGTGCACACCCGCATCAATCACAACGAGATCTGGCGCACCAGCCAGACCGTCAGCCAGATTTGCAACATGCCTATTCCGGCCAACAAAGCGATTGTCGGCACTGGCGCCTTCGCGCACTCCTCCGGTATTCATCAGGATGGCGTGCTGAAGAACCGTGAAAACTACGAAATTATGACCCCGGAATCCATCGGCCTGAACCAGGTCCAGTTGAACCTGACCTCCCGTTCCGGTCGCGCGGCAGTGAAGCACCGCATGGAAGAGATGGGTTATAAGGACAGCGATTACAACATGGATCAGCTGTATGACGCGTTCCTGAAGCTGGCCGACAAAAAAGGGCAGGTGTTCGACTATGACCTGGAAGCGCTGGCCTTTATTAACAAACAGCAGGAAGAGCCAGAGCACTTCCGTCTGGATTACTTCAACGTGCAGTCCGGCTCCAGCGACATCGCCACCGCCTCGGTCAAGCTGGCCTGCGGAGATGAAATTAAAGCAGAGGCAGCTAACGGTAATGGACCTGTCGATGCGATTTACCAGGCCATCAACCGCGTTACCGAGTACGACGTTGAGCTGGTCAAATATGACCTGACGGCCAAGGGCCACGGCAAAGATGCACTGGGCCAGGTCGACATTGTTGTGACCCACAATGGCCGCCGCTTCCATGGCGTGGGTCTGGCGACCGATATCGTTGAATCCTCCGCGAAAGCGATGGTGCATGTGCTGAATAACATCTGGCGCGCCGCCGAAGTCGAAAAAGAGTTGCAACGCAAAGCTCAGAATAAAGAGAACAACAAGGAAACCGTGTAATGTCGAAGAATTACCATATTGCTGTGTTACCGGGCGACGGTATTGGCCCGGAAGTGATGGCACAGGCGCTGAAAGTACTGGAAGCCGTTCGCGCGCGTTTTGCGATGAAAATCACCACCAGCCACTACGATGTGGGCGGTATTGCGATTGATAACCACGGTACGCCACTGCCAAAAGCGACCGTGGAAGGCTGTGAAAATGCCGATGCCGTGCTGTTTGGTTCCGTCGGTGGTCCAAAATGGGAACACCTGCCGCCAGCAGAGCAGCCAGAGCGCGGCGCGCTGCTGCCGCTGCGTAAACATTTCAAACTGTTCAGTAACCTGCGTCCGGCGAAGCTGTACCAGGGTCTGGAAGAGTTTTGCCCGCTGCGCGCCGATATCGCCGCCAACGGTTTCGACATTCTGTGCGTACGTGAACTGACCGGTGGGATCTATTTCGGTCAGCCAAAGGGGCGCGAAGGCAGCGGTCAGCATGAAAAAGCGTTCGATACCGAGGTGTATCACCGCTTCGAAATTGAACGTATCGCCCATATCGCGTTTGAGTCGGCGCGCAAACGCCGCCATAAGGTGACCTCGATTGATAAAGCGAACGTGCTGCAGTCTTCCATTTTGTGGCGCGAGATCGTCAGTGAAGTCGCTAAACAGTTCCCGGACGTTGCGCTGTCGCACATGTACATCGACAACGCGACCATGCAGCTGATTAAGGATCCGTCCCAGTTTGACGTGCTGCTGTGCTCCAACCTGTTCGGCGATATTCTCTCTGACGAGTGCGCGATGATCACCGGCTCGATGGGCATGCTGCCATCCGCCAGCCTGAATGAAGAAGGCTTCGGCCTGTACGAGCCTGCGGGCGGCTCCGCACCGGATATCGCCGGCAAAAACATCGCTAACCCGATTGCGCAGATCCTCTCTCTGGCCCTGCTGCTGCGCTACAGCCTGGATGCAGGCGATGCAGCAACCGCAATTGAAAACGCCATTAACCGGGCGTTAGAAGAAGGCGTTCGTACCGGTGATTTAGCACGCGGCACGGCGGCAGTCAGTACCGATGAAATGGGCGACATTATTGCCCGCTATGTCGCTGAAGGGGTGTAATCATGGCTAAGACGTTATATGAAAAGTTGTTTGATGCGCACGTTGTCTACGAAGCACCAAACGAAACCCCACTGCTGTATATCGACAGACATCTGGTACACGAGGTGACCTCTCCCCAGGCATTTGACGGCCTCCGCGCGCACAAGCGTCCAGTGCGCCAGCCGGGTAAAACCTTCGCGACGATGGATCACAACGTTTCCACCCAGACTAAAGACATTAACGCCTCGGGTGAGATGGCGCGTATCCAGATGCAGGAGCTGATTAAGAACTGCAATGAATTTGGCGTTGAGCTGTACGACCTGAACCATCCGTATCAGGGCATCGTCCACGTCATGGGCCCTGAGCAGGGGATTACCCTGCCGGGCATGACCATCGTCTGCGGTGACTCCCATACCGCAACCCACGGCGCGTTTGGCGCCCTGGCGTTCGGGATTGGCACTTCCGAGGTGGAACACGTGCTGGCGACGCAGACCCTGAAGCAGGGTCGCGCCAAAACGATGAAGATTGAAGTGAAGGGCAAAGCAGCACCTGGCATCACCGCGAAAGATATCGTGCTGGCGATTATCGGTAAAACCGGCAGCGCAGGCGGTACCGGCCACGTCGTTGAGTTCTGCGGCGACGCTATTCAGGCGCTGAGCATGGAGGGTCGCATGACCCTGTGCAACATGGCCATTGAGATGGGTGCCAAAGCCGGGCTGGTCGCGCCAGATGAAACGACCTTTAACTATGTGAAGGGCCGTCTGCACGCGCCGAAAGGGCAGGATTTTGACGACGCGGTAGCCTACTGGAAAACCCTGAAAACCGACGACGGGGCAACGTTTGATACCGTTGTCACGCTGCAGGCAGAAGAGATTGCCCCTCAGGTGACCTGGGGGACCAACCCGGGTCAGGTGATTTCCGTCAACGACGCCATTCCCGATCCGGCTTCCTTCGCCGATCCGGTCGAGCGCGCCAGTGCGGAAAAAGCGCTGGCCTATATGGGGTTGAAGCCCGGCGTGCCGTTGACCGACGTGACCATTGATAAAGTGTTTATCGGCTCCTGCACCAACTCCCGTATCGAAGATTTGCGTGCGGCGGCAGAGATCGCCAAAGGCCGTAAAGTCGCGCCGGGCGTGCAGGCGCTGGTGGTGCCAGGCTCCGGTCCGGTGAAAGCCCAGGCGGAAGCCGAAGGTCTGGATAAGATCTTTATCGAAGCAGGCTTCGAGTGGCGCCTGCCAGGCTGTTCCATGTGTCTGGCCATGAACAACGATCGCCTGAATCCGGGTGAGCGCTGTGCCTCCACCAGCAACCGTAACTTTGAAGGCCGTCAGGGCCGCGGTGGGCGCACCCATCTGGTCAGCCCGGCAATGGCCGCCGCTGCGGCAGTCACCGGTCATTTCGCCGACATTCGCAGCCTGAAATAAGGAGACAATCATGGCAGAGAAATTTACCCAACATACGGGCCGTGTTGTCCCGCTGGACGCCGCTAACGTTGATACGGACGCGATCATTCCTAAGCAGTTTTTGCAGAAGGTGACCCGCACCGGCTTTGGCGCGCACCTGTTCAACGACTGGCGTTTCCTGGACGATAAAGGCGAGGTGCCTAATCCGGATTTCGTTCTGAACTTCCCGGAGTACAAAGGCGCATCCATCCTGCTGGCGCGGGAAAATTTTGGCTGCGGCTCGTCGCGTGAACACGCCCCCTGGGCGTTGACAGACTACGGCTTTAAGGTGGTCATTGCCCCCAGCTTCGCGGATATCTTTTATGGCAACAGCTTCAACAACCAGCTGCTGCCGGTGACGCTGAGCGACGAACAGGTCGATGAATTGTTCGCGCTGATTAAGGCAAATCCGGGCATGTCGTTTGAAGTGGATCTGGAAGGGGAAGTGGTGAAAGCCGGGGATAAAACCTACAGCTTCAGCATTGATGCCTTCCGTCGCCACTGCATGCTGAACGGTCTGGACAGCATTGGTTTAACTCTCCAGCACGAAGACGCCATCTCCGCGTACGAGAAAAAACAGCCTGCGTTTATGGGCTAAAGACAATGGCCCGCAAAAAGCGGGCCATTGATTTGTTTCGTGAAGCCGCCTTCCAGAATCAGACATCCTTAACCCGGCAAGTCAGCCCAAGCGTAACCACCGAAATCGCGGCAATCATCCAGTAAACTGAGCCATGCCCGTAACTTTGCGCCAGCGCCCCCTGAATCACCCCCGCCAGGATCACTCCGGTCGAAATACTGTTGGTAAAAAGCGTGGTCGCCGACCCGGCGCGGCCCGGCATTAAATCCTGGAACCAGAGCATGCCGATCCCGGCAACGATGCCAATAAACACAGCATTAAACAGCTGCAGCGCAAGCAGCGCTTCACGCGAATGGAAAAGGATCAGCCCCGCGTAGAACAGCACCCCGGCCGCCACGGCGACGATCATCATCCGACGCTTCCCAAAGCGCTTAACGTAATAGCCCGCCAGAATCATCGCCGGAATTTCCAGCCCGGCAGCGGTGCCCATTAAGATCCCCGCGAGCTTGTCCGGTAAGCCCAGATCGCTGCTGATCCACAGCGGCATGTCGATGATGTACATGGTGTTGCAGGTCCACATCAGCGTGGAGGCAATAAACAGCATGCGGACGTTTTTGTCCTGCCAGCCGCTCACCTGGGTGAGCGGTTTATCCGCTGTCTGTTCGACGCGCGCCACGGACGGCAGTGCGAAGGCAATCAGCGCCAGGCTGATGACAAAAATCCCGGCCGCGATGGAGAACATCGCGGTAAAGCCGTAGTTCAACGCCAGCATGAAGGCCAGCGGCGGGCCAATGACCCACGCCAGCGAGAGCTGGGCACGCATCACCGAGCTGAACATCACCACTTCCCGCGCCGAGCTATCCGCGTATTCACGGGCCAGCGCGAACAGCTGCGGCATGGCGGTGTTCGCAAGAGAGGCCAGCAGCACGCCGCAGGTAATGAGCGTCAGGTAATGGCGGTTAAAGGCAAAGAGCAGCGCGTTGCCCACGGCCATGGCGCAGCAAAAGAGGATCAGCCTGCGGCGATCGCCCTGGCTGTCCGATCGCTTCGCCAGCGCGAGGCTGACCAGGATCCCGGCAATCGCGTTGACGGTATAAAACAGCCCCACCCAGAACGGCTGTGCCCCCACCTCGCGGCTGAGAAACAGGCTCAGCGTCGGCGCCTGCAGCGCTCCCGCCACGCCCATCATAAAGGCCACCAGCATAAAAGCGGCATACACGCCGTTCAGGCGTCGCCCCATCGTCATCAACCACAGCATGCGCAAGTCCTTGTGAAAGCGAATCGAAATTGGGTGAAAGAATAAACGAAAAAAGCCAGCAAAAACATTTTGCTGGCGGGTGATTAGCACCAATACTCAGTCACACATGATCGAGGCGAGTCAGCGAGAAGAGGCCGGTTTCGTAACGTCCCACTGCATCAGTTCTTCTAACATTTTCAGCCGTTGCTCTGCACACGGGCGGGCCAGCCAGGACGATCCTTTTGTCGCTGAAAAGTACTGCTGATAAAACTGACGTGCGGTAGACCTCTTCATCATTTACCTCCTCGCTTCATCGGGATGCATTATTGGCCTAATATAGGGATTAATAAATTGCTGATTTTTTGTCAGGAGTTCCTCTTTTATGCCTTCCGGTCGTCTGCAGCAACAATTTATCCGCCTCTGGCAGTGCTGCGAGGGGCAATCGCAGGAAACCACGCTCAACGAGCTGGCTGACCTGCTTAGCTGTTCCCGCCGCCATATGCGCACGCTGCTCAATACCATGCAGCAGCAGGGGTGGTTAAGCTGGGAAGCGGAGGCGGGACGCGGGAAACGCTCGCGGCTGACCTTTCTCTACACCGGGCTGGCATTGCAGCAGCAGCGTGCAGAAGACCTGCTCGAGCAGGACCGTATCGATCAGCTGGTCCAGCTGGTGGGCGACAAGGCCGCCGTGCGCCAGATGCTGGTCTCCCATCTCGGACGCAGTTTTCGTCAGGGCCGACACATTCTGCGGGTGCTCTACTACCGTCCGATGAAAAATCTGTTGCCCGGCACGGCGTTACGGCGTTCTGAAACCCACATGGCCCGACAAATCTTCAGCGGCCTGACGCGGATAAATGAGGAAAACGGGGAACTGGAGGCGGATATCGCGCACCACTGGCAGCAGCTTTCCCCGCGCCACTGGCGCTTCTTCTTACGCCCCGGCATCCACTTTCACCACGGTCGCGAACTGGAGATGCACGACGTCATCGCCTCTCTGGAACGCGCCCGCAGGCTGCCGCTCTACTCGCATATTTCGCGCATCCACTCCCCCACGGCCTGGACGCTGGATATCGAGCTGGCGCAGCAGGACAAGTGGCTTCCCTGGCTGCTGGGCTATGTGCCGTCGATGATTTTGCCTGCCGAGTGGGAATCCTTGAACAATTTTGCCAGCCTGCCGATTGGCACCGGGCCCTACTCCGTCTCCCGCAATAACAGCAACCAGCTGAAAATCCGCGCGTTCGATGACTACTTTGGCTATCGGGCGCTGATCGACGAAGTGAACGTGTGGGTATTACCGGATCTCAATGAAGACCTGAGCTGCGGGCTGACGCTTGAAGGCCCCACCACCGGAGAAAAGGCCGTGGAGAGCCGCCTGGAGGAGGGCTGCTACTATCTCCTCTTTGACCGCCGCACCCACCGTGGGGCAAACCCGGCTGTCCGCAAGTGGATCAGCCACGTGCTGTCTCCTTCCAATCTTATCTACCATGCGGAAGAGCAGTACCAGACATACTGGTTCCCGGCGTACGGCCTGCTTCCGCGCTGGCACCATGCCCGACCAACGCGCTGCGACAAGCCCGCAGGTCTGGAGTCCATCACCCTGACCTACTACCGCGATCATGTTGAGCATCGTTTTATCGCCAGGATCATGACCCGCCTGCTGGCAGCGGAGGGGGTCAGGCTGGACATCAGGGAAGTGGACTATGACGAATGGCATCAGGGGGAAATCGCCAGCGATATCTGGCTGAACAGCGCCAACTTCACCCTGCCGCTCGATTTTTCCCTCTTCTCGCATTTGTATGAAGTCCCGCTGATCCAGCACTGCATCGACCGGGACTGGCAGCAGGATGCCGCCCTGTGGCGTGCGGGCGAGATGAATCTTGCCGTATGGTGCCAGCAGCTGCTGGCCGAGCAGGCGATCGTCCCGCTGATCCACCACTGGCTGATGATCCAGGGCCAGCGCAGCATGCGCGGCCTGCGGATGAACACCCTGGGCTGGTTTGATTTTAAATCCGCCTGGTTTGCGCCCCCGGAGCCATAACGCTTTCGTAATATTCACCAAATCATTACAATAGCGCCGTTCTCAACGGGGTGCTGCATCACAGATGTGCGCTGAGATAATACCCGTCGAACCTGATCCGGATAACGCCGGCGAAGGGATTTGAGGCTGTCGCTCAAAATCCTTTGCCACTCAACCCTGAGGTGCAAAGTGTTAAAAAAAGTTCTCCCCCTGCTGGCGCTGTTCGCGCTGCCCGCTTTAGCCAAGCCCGTTCTGACGGTCTACACCTACGACTCCTTCTCCGCCGACTGGGGCCCTGGCCCGGTTGTCAAAAAAGCCTTTGAAGCCGACTGCAACTGCGAGCTGAAGTTCGTGGCGCTGGAAGATGGCGTTTCGCTGCTCAACCGCCTGCGCATGGAAGGCAAAAACAGCAAGGCCGACGTGGTACTCGGACTGGATAACAACCTGCTTGAAGCCGCCTCGCAAACCAAACTCTTTGCCAAAAGCGGCGTCGCGGCAGAGGCCGTTAACGTGCCGGGCGGCTGGAAGAACGACACCTTTGTGCCGTTCGACTACGGCTACTTTGCTTTCGTCTACGATAAAAACAAGCTGAAAAACCCGCCGAAGAGCCTGAAAGAGCTGGTGGAAAGCGACCAGAAGTGGCGCGTGATTTACGAAGATCCGCGGACCAGCACGCCGGGCCTGGGCCTGCTGCTGTGGATGCAGAAAGTCTACGGCGATAAGGCGCCGGAAGCGTGGCAGAAGCTGGCCGCCAAAACCGTCACCGTGACCAAAGGCTGGAGCGAAGCCTATGGCCTGTTCCTGAAAGGTGAAAGCGATCTGGTGCTGAGCTACACCACCTCCCCGGCCTACCACATTATCGCCGAGAAGAAAGACAACTATGCTGCGGCTGATTTTGCGGAAGGGCACTATCTGCAGGTGGAAGTGGCCGCGCGTACCGCCGCCAGCAAACAGCCGGAACTGGCCGAGAAGTTCCTGAAGTTTATGGTTTCACCGGCATTCCAGAACGCCATTCCAGCGGGCAACTGGATGTATCCGGTCACCAGCGTTGCGCTGCCCACTGGTTTTGAGCAGCTGACCAAGCCGAAAACCTCGCTGGAGTTTACGCCGCAGCAGGTCGCCGCGCAGCGTGCCGCATGGGTAAGTGAATGGCAACGCGCCGTCAGCCGTTAATTCCCGGCTGGTTACTCCCCGGATTGCTTGCCGCCGTCGTGATGGTGGCGGTCAGTCTGGGAGCCTTTCTTGCGCTGTGGTTTAACGCACCGGAGAGCGACCTGCTCGCCCTCTGGCACGACAGCTACCTCTGGCACGTTATCCGGTTCTCCTTCTGGCAGGCGTCTCTTTCTGCCCTGCTGTCGGCGATCCCGGCTATTTTTCTTGCACGCGCGCTCTATCGGCGGCGTTTCCCTGGCAGGCAGGCCCTGCTGCGCCTGTGCGCCATGACGCTGATCCTGCCCGTGCTGGTAGCGGTATTTGGTATTCTGAGCGTTTACGGTCGCCAGGGCTGGCTGGCCTCGCTGTTCGGCCAGCTTGGTATTGAGTGGTCATTCTCGCCTTACGGACTGCAGGGCATTCTGCTGGCGCACGTGTTTTTCAATATGCCGATGGCAACGCGCCTCTTTTTGCAGGCGCTGGAGAACATTCCCGGCGAGCAGCGGCAGATTGCCGCCCAGCTCGGCATGCGCGGCTGGTCGTTTTTCCGTTTTGTCGAATGGCCGTGGCTGCGCCGCCAGCTCCCGCCCGTGGCGGCATTAATCTTTATGCTCTGCTTTGCCAGCTTTGCCACCGTGCTGTCACTTGGCGGCGGGCCGCAGGCCACCACCATTGAGCTGGCGATTTACCAGGCGCTGAGTTACGACTACGATCCCGGTCGCGCCGCGCTGCTGGCGATAGTCCAGATGGCGTGCTGTCTGGTGCTGGTGCTGTTGAGCCAGCGGCTGAGTAAAGCCGTTCCCGCAGGTAGTCATCAAATAACCGGCTGGCGCGATCCGCAGGACAGCCCGCACAGCCGCATCAGCGATGTTATCCTGATCGCGCTGGCGCTGCTGCTGTTGCTGCCGCCGCTGCTGGCCGTTATCGTTGACGGCCTGAACCTCAATCTTATGTCCGTCCTGCAACAGCCCGTTCTCTGGCAGGCGACCTGGACCTCGGTACGCATAGCGCTGGCTGCCGGATTGCTGTGCGTTATGCTGACCATGATGCTGCTGTGGAGCAGCCGTGAGCTCTACGCCCGCCAGGCGCAAAAAGCCGGACAAATGCTGGAACTGACGGGCATGCTGATACTGGCGATGCCGGGTATCGTGCTGGCAACGGGCTTCTTTTTACTGTTCAACAGCACCCTCGGCCTGCCGGAAAGGGCCGATGGCATTGTGATTTTCACTAACGCCTTAATGGCCATCCCCTACGCGCTTAAGGTGCTGGAAAACCCGATGCGCGACGTCAACAGCCGCTACGGTTTGCTGTGTCAGTCGCTGGGCATGCAGGGCTGGCAGCGGCTGAAGGTTGTGGAACTGCGCGCGCTAAAACGTCCGCTTGCTCAGGCGCTGGCGTTTGCCTGCGTGCTCTCCATTGGAGACTTTGGGGTCGTGGCGCTGTTCGGTAATGACGATTTCCGCACGCTGCCGTACTGGCTTTATCAGCAAATCGGCTCTTACCGCAGTCAGGACGGCGCGGTCACCGCGCTGTTACTGCTGCTGCTGTGCTTTGCCTTATTTACCGTTATCGAAAAACTCCCGGGGCGTGATGTTAAAACTGACTGATGTAACCTGGCTCTATCAGCATCTGCCGATGCGCTTTACGCTCTCCGTTCAGCAGGGCGAGCGGATTGCGGTGCTTGGCCCAAGCGGTGCCGGGAAAAGCACCTTGCTCAATTTGATCGCTGGTTTTCTGCAACCTGCCAGCGGGTCGATAGCCATCGATAATCGTGATTTCACCGACGCCCCTCCGGCTAAACGTCCTGTGTCGATGCTGTTTCAGGAAAACAACCTGTTTACCCATCTGACGGTGCGGCAAAACATCGCGCTGGGAATGCATCCGGGGCTCAGGCTGAACGATGCCCAACGCGAAAAACTTGAAGTGATTGCCGCACAGATGGGGATCGCTGAATTCATCGACAGGCTGCCGGGCGAGCTCTCCGGCGGCCAGCGTCAGCGCGTGGCGCTGGCGCGTTGTCTGGTGCGCGAGCAGCCGCTGCTGCTGCTGGATGAGCCGTTCTCGGCGCTCGATCCCGCGCTGCGTCAGGAGATGCTGGCGCTGGTGAAGGACGTCTGTCAGCGCCAGCAGCTGACGATGCTGATGGTGTCGCACAGTATCGAAGATGCCGCACGGATTGCGCCGCGATCGGTGGTGATCGCGGAGGGACGCATTTTGTGGGATGGAGCAACAGAAGCATTAATGAGCGGAAAAGAAAGCGCTTCTGGATTATTGGGTATAAAACCGTAGGCCGGGCAAACGCAGTGCCGCCCGGCGCTTAACGGCTCACAACTTTCAACAGGATCTCACCGTACACCGGCATCAGCGGGTGGCGAATCAGCGCCACAAGCGCCACCACGGCCACACCCAGCGTCAGCGGGGCCAGCCACAAAAGACGAGAGCGCGGAAGATAGCGCGTCAGGCGATCGACGCTCGCTTTCGCGCTGCGCCACAGGCGCCAGCAGAGCCAGACCGCCAGCCACAGCAGGACCGCCGTGCCCAGCAGCAGCCACTTGAACTCACCGCTTTGCATACCGTCAGGAATATCGATGGCCGCGCCCGCCAGGATCCCCGGCAGGAAATAGAACGGCGGCCAAAAGACGCAGCCGATGATGTTCGGCACCACAAATTTCGCGACGGGCAGATCCAGCATCCCGGCCACCATCGGCACCAGCGGACGCGTTGGCCCAACAAAGCGGCCCACGAGGATGGTAAACATGCTGTGCTGGTGCAGCGCATGCTCGGTTTTATCGAGCAACGCTTTGTTCTTTTTCATGAACGACCAGCGGTGCAACGGCTTCTTAAAGCGCCAGCCCAGCCAGAAGGAGATCCAGTCCCCCAGCAGACAGCCGATAATCCCGGCCAGCCATGCCTGCCAGAAATTGACCTCACCGCTGCCGATCAGCGCCCCAAGCCCCGCCATCATCACGGTGCCGGGCAGGATTAACCCGACAAGCGCCAGCGATTCCAGAAACGCCACCAGCGCCACAGCGATGAGCGAGTACATAACGGACTGGGTAATAAAGTGTTCTAGCAATGCCTGCATAACTATTCCGGTCAGAAAACGAATCAGCGATTCTGCTTAGCGCCCCGCACCGCGTCAAGGCAACAATTGTCTGAATAGTTTACAGGTAGCTTTCCGCATTCACCTGTTTGTTTATCTTTTTTTACCGTTTATTCACATCCCGCGCGAAATTCACTGGGGCTGGCACCGGTGCATTTTTTAAATACGCGGGAGAAATAGAGCTGATCCTCAAAGCCCACGTTGCGCCCCACGGTGGCGATGGGCATCCGGGTGGTGCTGAGCAGCAGCTTCGCCTGGCTGATGCGCTGATCCTCGCGCCAGCTCAGTACGCTGACGCCAAGCTGCTGGCGGAACAGGTGCGACAGCCGCGACGGCGACAGGCAGACGTGCTGGGCAACGCTGGCGATATCAAACTGGCTATCGGCCAGGTGGTCGCTGATGTACTGGCAGGCGTCGCGCACGCGGTTATCCAGCGGCGGGTTAAGCGACGCGTTAATCGCCTCCATCCGCCGCAGCAACAGCTGTTCAAGGAGGTTTATCGCCAGCAGTTCGGCATAGCGTCCACCAGCCTGCCCCGCCTCGATAATCTGCGCAAAAAGCTCGCGAAACTGCGCCAGATGCACCTCATCCGGGCGATAAAACCCGGTGTGTGCAAAAATAGCCGGCCAGGAAAGCCACTCCTGCCAGTAGGCGCGCGGACGGAAGTAGACCCACTGGTGATACCACTCTTTGGCATCTGGATGACGGCCATAGTGGTGGATCTCCCCCGGCGGGAACAGCAGGATATCCCCCGGGCGGCAGACGAAATGCTGGTCACCGTTCTTGATGATCCCTTCCCCCCGCACGGTCAGGTTGAGGATATACCCTTTCATCCCGAGCGGTCGGTCGACGTAAAAGTCGAGATATCCCTCAGCCTCGATAGGGGTCAGCCCCGCCACAAGGTGCGCGTTAAAGGAGTATCCCGGCAGCAGGGGATCGTTCTGCGTTTCGGCCATAGATTCAGTTCTCCCAAGGGTCCTGAAGGAAACCAATTGTCCATATCACTAAATGCAGGTTAAAAATGGCCCGCGAAAAGATCCAAAAAGCATCACGCCGCTTTTACGTCCGCCATGTTTCAGCCTTTCCCCCTGATTTCTCCGCCAGAGCAGGCAGATAACCAGTAACAAAAGTGTCTATAAGTGCGGCAGAAATGTCCACATTGAATATTTGCACAGCGTCACACTTTCCGTTGTAACAGCAATTTAGTCCATAAGATTAGCGGATCCTGCCTGACGACTTTTGTCCCCAGTCTCTAATGTTCTTCCATACCTGTTTTTTCGATGGAGCAACACCATGGCAATTGCGATTGGCCTCGATTTTGGCAGCGATTCAGTTCGCGCGCTGGCAGTGGACTGTACGTCCGGCCAGGAGATAGCAACCAGCGTTGAGTGGTATCCGCGCTGGCAAGAGGGGCGCTACTGCGATGCGCCAAACAACCAGTTCCGTCACCACCCGCGGGACTACATCGAGTCGATGGAAGCGGCGATCAAAACCGTTCTGGCAGACCTGACCGACGCCCAGCGGGCCGATGTTGTGGGGATTGGCGTCGACAGCACCGGCTCTACGCCTGCCCCTGTGGATGCCGAAGGCCGCGTGCTGGCGCTGCGTCCTGAGTTTGCCGACAACCCGAACGCCATGTTCGTGCTGTGGAAAGACCATACCGCCGTGGAAGAGGCCGAAGCCATCACCCGCTTATGCCATCAGCCGGGCAAAACCGACTACTCACGGTATATCGGCGGGATTTACTCCAGCGAGTGGTTCTGGGCCAAGATCCTGCACGTCACCCGCGCGGACGCGTCTGTCGCACAGGCAGCGGCGTCATGGATTGAGCTATGCGACTGGGTTCCCGCCCTGCTCTCCGGCACCACGCGCCCGCAGGATATCCGCCGCGGCCGCTGCAGCGCCGGGCATAAATCCCTGTGGCATGAAAGCTGGGGCGGTCTGCCTCCGGCCGCGTTCTTTGATGAGCTCGACCCGATCATTAACAAGAGCCTGTCATACCCGCTGTTTACCGACACCTTCACCGCCGATATTCCCGTCGGCACCCTCTGCGAAGAGTGGGCGACGCGTCTCGGCCTGCCGCAGAACGTAGCTATCTCCGGCGGCGCGTTTGACTGCCATATGGGCGCCGTGGGCGCGGGCGCACAGCCAAACACGCTGGTAAAAGTGATCGGCACCTCCACCTGCGACATCCTGACGGCAGATAAAGCCACCGTAGGCGACCGCGCGGTAAAAGGCATCTGCGGCCAGGTTGACGGCAGCGTGGTGCCAGACTTTATCGGCCTCGAAGCCGGTCAGTCCGCGTTTGGCGATATTTACGCCTGGTTTGGCCGCGTGCTCGGCTGGCCGCTGGATCGGCTGGCGGCGTCACATCCTGAACTGAAAACCCAGATCGCCGAGAGCAAAAAGCAGCTCCTGCCGCAGCTTACCGACGCCTGGGCTAAAAATCCGTCTCTCGACCACCTCCCGGTGGTGCTGGACTGGTTTAACGGCCGCCGCACGCCGTTTGCCAACCAGCGCCTGAAAGGGGTGATTACCGACCTCAACCTGGCGACCGACGCGCCTGCGCTGTTCGGCGGTCTGATTGCCGCCACCGCCTTCGGCGCCCGCGCGATTATGGAGTGCTTCACCGAGCAGGGCATCGACGTGAATAACGTGATGGCGCTGGGCGGCATCGCCCGTAAAAACCCGGTGATCATGCAGGCCTGCTGCGACGTGCTGAACCGTCCGCTCCAGATTGTGGCCTCCGATCAGTGCTGCGCGCTGGGGGCGGCAATTTTCGCCGCCGTAGCCGCTGGCGTCCATGCGGATATCCCCACCGCGCAGCAGCATATGGCGAGTGCCGTCGAAAACACCCTTCAGCCGCGTACCCAGCAGGCACAACGCTTTGAACAGCTTTATCAGCGCTACCAGCAATGGGCAAAAAGCGCCGAACTTCACTATCTCCCTGTCGCCGCCCCGGCCAAAAGCACCGCGGACACTACGGCAACCCTGACCCATTAAGGACACGATGATGACCATTTTTAATAACTATGAAGTGTGGTTTGTGATTGGCAGCCAGCATCTTTACGGACCGGAAGCGCTGCAGCAGGTAACGAAACACGCGGAGCACGTCGTTAACGCGCTGAACGCGGAAGCCAAACTGCCGTGCAAACTGGTGCTGAAACCGCTGGGCACGACGCCGGACGAAATCACCCACATCTGCCGCGACGCCAACTACGACGATAAATGCGCCGGTCTGGTGGTGTGGTTGCACACCTTCTCACCGGCAAAAATGTGGATCAACGGCCTGTCTATCCTCAACAAACCGCTGCTGCAGTTCCATACCCAGTTCAACGCCTCCCTGCCGTGGGACAGCATCGACATGGACTTTATGAACCTGAACCAGACCGCACACGGCGGCCGCGAGTTCGGCTTCATCGGCGCGCGTATGCGTCAGCAGCACGCGGTGGTCACCGGCCACTGGCAGGATGGCAAGGCGCAACAGCGTATCGGCGCCTGGATGCGTCAGGCGGTCTCTAAGCAGGATACCCGCCACCTGAAAGTGGTGCGTTTCGGCGACAACATGCGTGAAGTGGCGGTCACAGACGGCGATAAAGTCGCCGCGCAGATCAAGTTCGGCTTCTCAGTGAATACCTGGGCCGTGGGCGATCTGGTGCAGGTGGTGAATGACATCAGCGATGGCGACGTGAGCGCGCTGGTGGACGAGTACGAAAGCCGCTACCGCCTGACGCCTGCGGCACAAATCAACGGCGACAAGCGCCAGAACGTGCTGGACGCGGCGCGCATTGAGTTGGGCATGAAGCGCTTCCTGGAACAGGGTGGCTTCCACGCTTTTACTACCACTTTTGAAGACCTCCACGGCCTGAAACAGCTGCCGGGCCTGGCGGTACAGCGTCTGATGCAGCAGGGCTACGGCTTTGCAGGCGAAGGCGACTGGAAAACTGCCGCTCTGCTTCGCATCATGAAGGTGATGTCGACCGGTCTGCAGGGCGGCACCTCCTTTATGGAGGACTACACCTACCACTTCGAAAACGGCAATGACCTGGTGCTCGGCTCGCACATGCTGGAAGTGTGTCCTTCCATCGCGGTAGAGGAAAAACCGATCCTCGACGTGCAGTACCTCGGCATCGGCGGTAAAGCCGATCCGGCGCGTCTGATCTTCAACACCCGCACGGGCCCGGCCATCAACGCCAGCCTGATCGATCTGGGCGATCGTTTCCGCCTGCTGGTGAACTGCGTCGATGCGGTTGAAACGCCACACTCCCTGCCGAAACTGCCGGTCGCCAACGCCCTGTGGAAAGCACAGCCGGATCTGCCGACCGCGTCAGAAGCCTGGATCCTGGCCGGCGGCGCGCACCATACCGTCTTCAGCCACGCGCTGGATCTGAACGACATGCGTCAGTTCGCCGAGCTGCATGATATCGAGCTGACCGTCATTGATAACGATACCCGCCTGCCCGCCTTCAAAGACGCGCTGCGCTGGAACGAAGTCTATTACGGTTCAAAACGCTAAGCCCTGAATGCCCGGTGGCACCGCGTTTACCGGGCCTACGGTTCTGTAGGCCGGATAAGCGAAGCGCCATCCGGCACTGGAGACAACAATGTTAGAAGAGCTCAAACGCCAGGTGCTCGAAGCCAACCTGGCGCTGCCGAAACATAATCTGGTCACCCTGACCTGGGGCAACGTCAGCGCCGTTGACCGCGATAAAGGCGTGTTTGTGATCAAGCCTTCCGGCGTCGATTACGCGGTGATGACGGCGGACGATATGGTGGTGGTCAGCATCGAAACGGGTGAAGTGGTGGAAGGGAACAAAAAGCCCTCCTCCGATACGCCAACCCACCGGTTGCTGTACCGCTCATTCCCAACCATCGGCGGTATCGTGCATACCCATTCACGCCATGCCACCATCTGGGCGCAGGCGGGCCAGTCCATCCCGGCGACCGGCACCACCCACGCGGACTACTTTTACGGCACCATTCCCTGTACGCGTCTGATGACCGATGCGGAGATTAACGGTGAGTACGAATGGGAAACCGGGAACGTGATCGTCGAAACCTTTGAAAAACAGGGTATCGACGCGGCGCAAATGCCCGGCGTGCTGGTGCACTCCCACGGCCCGTTCGCCTGGGGTAAAAACGCAGAAGACGCGGTGCATAACGCCATCGTGCTTGAAGAGATCGCCTATATGGGGATCTTCTGTCGACAGCTGGCGCCGCAGCTGCCGGATATGCAGCAAACCCTGCTGGATAAGCATTATCTGCGCAAGCACGGCGCGAAGGCCTACTACGGGCAGTAAACTGTATATAAACCCAGCATTAAAATCTTAACCAGGCTATAATCAGGCCTGGTTTTGTTTTATGGGATAACGGCGTGGCGCAGGCGCAAGAAGGCTTTTTACTGACCCGACACTGGCGGGATACGCCTCAGGGCACCGAGGTTGAATTCTGGCTGGCAACGGACAACGGCCCGCTGCAGGTGACGCTGCCGCCGCAGGAGTCCGTGGCGTTTATTCCTGAAGCGCACGTCGAAAAAGTGAAGCAGCTGCTGCGCGGTGAAAACGGCTGGCGCATTACCCCGCTTGAACTGAAAGATTTCCACCGTCAGCCGGTTCACGGCCTCTACTGTCGCGCCCATCGTCAGCTGATGCGCTATGAAAAACTGCTCCGTGAAGCAGGCGTGACGCTCTACGAAGCGGATATCCGCCCACCGGAACGCTTTCTGATGGAGCGGTTTATTACCGCGCCCGTCTGGGTCGATGGTTCTCCGCAAAATGGCGGTCTCATCAACGCGCGGCTAAAGCCGAACCCGCATTACCGCCCGCCGCTGAAGTGGGTCTCCCTGGATATCGAAACCACCCGTCACGGCGAACTGTACTGTATAGGACTTGAAGGCTGCGGCGATCGGGTTGTCTATATGCTTGGGCCACCGAATGGTGATGCCTCCGCGCTGGATTTCCGGCTTGAGTATGTTACCAGCCGGCCGCAGCTGCTGGAGAAGCTCAACCAGTGGTTTGCCGACTTCGATCCCGACGTTCTGATCGGCTGGAATGTGGTGCAGTTCGACCTGCGCGTGCTGCAAAAACACGCCGAGCGTTACCGCATCCCGCTGATGCTCGGGCGCGGCAACAGCGAGCTTGAGTGGCGCGAACACGGTTTTAAGAACGGCGTTTTCTTCGCACAGGCGAACGGCCGCCTGATTATCGACGGCATCGAGGCGCTCAAGTCCGCCTTCTGGAACTTCTCGTCATTCGCCCTCGAAGCGGTGGCGCAGGAGCTGCTTGGCGAAGGCAAATCCATCGACAACCCCTGGGACAGAATGGACGAGATCGACCGGCGCTTTAACGAAGACAAGCCCGCGCTCGCCACCTATAACCTGAAAGACTGTGAGCTGGTCACGCGGATTTTCCACAAAACCGAGATCATGCCCTTCCTGCTGGAGCGCGCGACGGTAAACGGCCTTGCGGTCGACAGGCACGGCGGCTCCGTGGCGGCCTTTAGCCACCTCTATTTCCCACGAATGCACCGTGCGGGCTATGTTGCGCCCAACCTCGGAGACGTGCCACCGCAGGCCAGCCCCGGCGGCTACGTGATGGACTCCCGGCCTGGCCTGTATGACTCGGTTCTGGTGCTGGACTACAAAAGCCTCTACCCGTCGATTATCCGCACCTTCCTGATCGATCCCGTCGGGCTGGTAGAAGGCATGGCGCAGCCGGACGACGCCCACAGCACCGACGGTTTCCTCGGCGCCCGTTTTTCGCGGGAAAAACACTGCCTGCCCGACATCGTGGGCAACATCTGGCACGGCCGCGATGAGGCCAAGCGCCACGGCAACAAGCCCCTTTCTCAGGCGCTGAAAATCATCATGAACGCCTTCTACGGGGTGCTGGGCACCAGCGCCTGTCGCTTCTTCGACCCGCGGCTGGCGTCGTCGATCACCATGCGTGGGCACGAGATCATGCGTCAGACTAAAGCGCTGATTGAATCCCGGGGCTATGACGTCATCTACGGCGACACGGACTCCACCTTTGTATGGCTTAAGGGCGCGCATTCCGAAGACGATGCCGCGCAAATCGGCAAAGCGCTGGTTGCCTTCGTGAACGACTGGTGGCAGGAACATCTGCAGAAAGCGCGCTTAACCAGCGCGCTGGAGCTGGAATTTGAAACCCATTTTGCCCGCTTCTTAATGCCCACCATCCGCGGTACCGATCAGGGCAGCAAGAAGCGCTATGCCGGGCTGATTCAGGAAGGCGACGCGCAGCGGATGGTCTTTAAAGGGCTCGAGACAGTGCGTACCGACTGGACGCCGCTGGCCCAGCAGTTCCAGCAAACGCTCTATCTGCGGGTATTTCGCAATGAGCCGTATCAGGACTACGTGCGCGAGACGATCGCCAGCCTGATGGCAGGCGAACTTGACGCGCAGCTGGTGTATCGCAAACGCCTGCGCCGCCCGCTCGCGGAGTACCAGCGCAACGTTCCTCCGCACGTTCGCGCCGCGCGCCTCGCGGACGAAGAAAACGTCCGCCGTGGCCGCGCGCCGCAGTATCAGAATCGGGGAACCATCAAATACGTCTGGACGATAAACGGTCCGGAACCGGTGGATTATCAGCACTCGCCTCTGGATTATGAACACTATCTGACGCGTCAGCTTCAGCCGGTTGCCGACGGAATTTTGCCCTTCATCGACGATGATTTTGCTACACTAGTGACAGGGCAACTTGGCCTATTTTGACGCGTGACGAAATGGCTGCCATCCAGTACCATAGCGCCCTTTCCATTCCCGGACCCATTTTTCGATGACCGTCTTTTTTGACGGTGGTCGAACTATTGCCTGCAATTAAAGATTAGAGCCGAACAACTATGCCTTTTACACTTGGTCAACGCTGGATCAGCGATACAGAAAGCGAACTTGGATTAGGAACCGTCGTTGCCGTTGATGCGCGCATGGTTACCCTCCTCTTCCCTGCCACCGGTGAAAACCGCCTGTACGCCCGCAATGACTCCCCTGTAACCCGCGTGATGTTTAATCCGGGTGACACCGTGACCAGCCACGACGGCTGGCAGCTCAAGATTGAAGACGTAAAAGAAGAGAATGGACTGCTCGCCTACATCGGCACTCGCCTGGACACCGACGAGGCCAATGTCATCCTGCGCGAAGTGCTGCTCGACAGCAAGCTGGTGTTCAGCAAGCCGCAGGACCGCCTGTTTGCCGGGCAAATCGACCGTATGGATCGCTTCTCCCTGCGCTATCGCGCGCGTAAGTTCCAGAGTGAACAGTACCGCATGCCCTGGAGCGGCCTGCGCGGCCAGCGCACCAGCCTGATCCCCCACCAGCTGAACATCGCCCATGACGTGGGCCGTCGCCATGCGCCGCGCGTGCTGCTGGCAGATGAAGTGGGCCTGGGTAAAACCATCGAAGCGGGTATGATCCTGCACCAACAGCTGCTTTCCGGCGCTGCCGAGCGCGTGCTGATTGTGGTGCCAGAAACCTTACAGCACCAGTGGCTGGTTGAGATGCTGCGCCGCTTTAACCTGCGCTTCTCTCTGTTCGATGACGAACGCTACGCCGAAGCCCAGCACGATGCGGACAACCCGTTTGAAACCGAACAGCTGGTGATCTGCTCCCTGGACTTCGTGCGCCGCAGCAAGCAGCGTCTTGAGCATTTGTGCGATGCCGAGTGGGACCTGATGGTGGTCGACGAAGCGCACCACCTGGTCTGGAGCGAAGACGCGCCGAGCCGCGAATATATGGCTATCGAGCAGCTTGCCGAGCGCGTGCCTGGCGTCCTGCTGTTGACCGCTACGCCGGAACAGCTGGGTCTGGAAAGCCACTTCGCCCGTCTGCGCCTGCTCGATCCAAACCGTTTCCACGACTTCGGGCAGTTTGTGGAAGAACAGAATAACTACCGTCCGGTTGCGGATGCCGTCGCGCTGCTGCTGGCGGGCAAGCGTCTTTCTGATGATGAACTCAACACCCTGAGCGATCTGATTGGCGAGCAGGA
The DNA here is from genome assembly GCF_000286655.1 of Enterobacter sp. SST3. NCBI lineage: Bacteria > Pseudomonadati > Pseudomonadota > Gammaproteobacteria > Enterobacterales > Enterobacteriaceae > Enterobacter > Enterobacter sp. SST3. The sequence continues at coordinate 152,680 of NZ_ALNS01000023.1, forward strand.
TATCGAGCCGCTGCTGCAGGCCGCTAACAGCGACAGCGACAACGCGGAATCCGCGCGTAAAGAGCTGATCGACATGCTGATGGATCGCCACGGCACCAGTCGCGTCCTGTTCCGTAACACCCGTAACGGTGTGAAAGGGTTCCCGAAACGCGAGCTGCATACCATTAAGCTGCCGCTGCCGACGCAGTATCAGACGGCAATTAAAGTTTCCGGCATCATGGGCGCGCGCAAAACGCAGGAAGAGCGCGCCCGCGACATGCTCTACCCGGAACAAATCTACCAGGAATTTGAAGGCGATACCGGCACCTGGTGGAACTTCGATCCGCGCGTAGAGTGGCTGATGGGCTACCTGACCGCGCACCGCTCCCAGAAGGTGCTGGTGATCTGCGCCAAGGCGGCCACCGCGCTGCAGCTGGAGCAGGTCCTGCGCGAGCGCGAAGGCATTCGCGCCGCCGTGTTCCACGAAGGCATGTCCATCGTTGAACGCGACCGCGCTGCGGCGTGGTTTGCCGAAGAGGACAGCGGCGCTCAGGTTATGCTCTGCTCTGAAATCGGTTCTGAAGGCCGTAACTTCCAGTTCGCCAGCAACCTGGTGATGTTCGATCTGCCGTTCAACCCGGATCTGCTGGAGCAGCGTATTGGCCGTCTGGATCGTATCGGTCAGGCGCACGATATTCAGATCCACGTGCCGTATCTGGAAAAAACGGCCCAGTCCGTGCTGGTGCGCTGGTTCCACGAAGGTCTGGATGCGTTTGAACATACCTGCCCGACGGGCCGCACCATTTACGATCAGGTGCACGGCGATCTGATCGGCTATCTGGCCGCGCCGGAAAACACCGACGGCTTTGACGATCTGATTAAGTCCTGCCGCGAGAAGCACGACGCGCTGAAAGCGCAGCTTGAACAAGGCCGCGACCGCCTGCTGGAGATCCACTCCAACGGCGGGGAAAAAGCGCAGGCGCTGGCTGAGAGCATTGAAGAGCAGGATGATGACACCAGCCTCATCAGCTTCTCCATGAACCTGTTCGACATCGTGGGCATTAACCAGGACGACCGCGGCGAGAACCTGATTGTCCTGACCCCGTCCGATCACATGCTGGTGCCAGATTTCCCGGGCCTGCCGGAAGATGGCTGCACCATCACCTTCGAGCGTGATGTGGCGCTGTCCCGCGAAGATGCCCAGTTCATCACCTGGGAACACCCGCTGATCCGTAACGGGCTGGATCTGATCCTCTCTGGCGATACCGGCAGCAGCACCATCTCGCTGTTGAAAAACAAGGCGCTGCCCGTAGGCACGCTGCTGCTGGAGCTGATCTACGTTGTGGAAGCGCAGGCGCCGAAACAGCTGCAGCTCAACCGCTTCCTGCCACCAACGCCGGTGCGTCTGCTGCTGGATAAAAACGGCACGAACCTCGCAGGACAGGTTGAATTTGAGAGTTTCAACCGCCAGCTGAGCGCGGTGAACCGCCATACCGGCAGCAAGCTGGTCAATGCGGTGCAGCAGGACGTGCATGCCATTCTCCAGCAGGGTGAAACCCAGATTGAAAAAGCGGCCAGAGCGCTGATTGACGCCGCGCGCAGTGAAGCCGACGAGAAACTGTCTGCAGAGCTGTCGCGTCTGGAGGCGTTGAAGGCCGTGAACCCGAACATCCGTGACGACGAGCTGGCGGCGATTGAAAGCAACCGTCAGCAGGTGCTGGAAAGCCTGGATCAGGCAAGCTGGCGTCTGGATGCCCTGCGTCTTATCGTTGTGACGCATCAGTAAACGGAGCGCAAGATGGTGATGGAGCCGTACAATCCGCCGCAGGATCCCTGGCTGGTCATTCTGTATCAGGATGAACACATTATGGTAGTCAACAAGCCCAGCGGGCTGTTGTCCGTGCCGGGTCGTCTGGATGAGCACAAAGACAGCGTGATGACGCGCATTCAGCGCGATTATCCTCAGGCGGAGTCGGTCCATCGCCTGGACATGGCGACCAGCGGCGTGATTGTGGTGGCGCTGAACAAAGCGGCAGAACGCGAGCTGAAGCGCCAGTTCCGCGAGCGCGAGCCGAAGAAGCAGTATGTCGCCCGCGTCTGGGGTCACCCGGCGCAGGCGGAAGGGCTGGTGGATTTACCGCTGATCTGCGACTGGCCGAATCGGCCAAAGCAGAAGGTGTGTTATGAAACCGGTAAGGCCGCGCAAACCGAGTATGAAGTGCTTGAGTACGCGCCGGATAATACCGCGCGCGTCCTGCTTAAGCCGATTACTGGACGTTCACACCAGCTGCGCGTGCATATGCTTGCGCTGGGTCATCCGATTCTGGGCGACCGCTTTTACGCGCCGCCTGAAGCGCTGGCCTTAGCGCCACGTCTGCAGCTGCACGCGCAGACGCTTACCATCACCCATCCGGCCTTCGGTAACGCGATGACGTTTAAAGCCCCGGTCGATTTTTAAATTCCTGATGTGAATATTTACTGTCAGCTCACTGTCGACGGTAAATATTCACACAGCATATATATCTCCCCTGCTCATCTGAAAACCCGCCCAAGTTCATTCACGATAATTATCTCTTCCTTAAATAACACTCAGTATTTTTAGAAAGACTAAGGTTTGGATTAAAAAATATTAAATTGAACACGATGCAATTTATTACTGATAATCCAGCTCATTTTAAGGAAATACTAACTCTACCCTATCCAAACGGAGTTATTTTTCTACTCAACAGCCACACTTAGTTTACTCATTGATTCACAAGGAAGTGTATGAACCGTTCGTATAACATCGTCTGGAATTGCGCCAGAAATATGTACATCGTTGCCTCGGAGTTTTCAAAAGGGGACAGCAAAGTTAAATCCTGCGTACGCGCCGGAAGCGCGATCGCAACGTTTATCTTGTCAGGTGTTGTGAGTACCGCACACGCCAGTGACACGACGTTTGTTGCAGCCCCGGGTAATAACACCATCAGTGGTGAATATTCAACGACGAGCCCTAATACCTCGGCGGTATCCGCCTCTGGCTCTGATGTCATCGTCACCGATAACGGCGCCTTAACGATATCCACAACCGGGGATGCAGGCATGGGGCTATCCGTGTCGAATGGAGCGAAAATCACGCTCGATGATTCGGGATCCACAATCCGCACTTCCGGGGAAGGCAGTCATGCGATAACCATTGTCGGTGATAACTCAGAAGCCATGTTGAACAACCTTACCGTTTCGACGGAAGGCGAGATCGCCTCTGCCGTATTGTTTAGCTCTAATGCAAAAGGCACCATTGACGGGGGGAGCTATACGGCGACGGGAGAGGGTTCTTATGGTGTTGAGATATTGAATGGCGCAGACCTGACGATAAAAAACGCGACCATTACGACTTCCGGGTATGGCATGGCTCGGGCTATTGTTAACCGATATGCCACCCTTTCATTAGACAATGTGAATATAAACACCACGGGAGATTTTGGTAATGCAGGTATATATAACGACGGTGAATTGACCGGCTCAAACGTCACGATTACCACTACCGGAAGTCAGAGCTTTGGTATTCAAAACTATACCAACACATTTAATTTAGCGGCATCCCACGTTGAAACTTACGGTGAGCAGTCAGTTGGCATAATGAATACCGGACGCGCAGAACTCACTGATACTCATATCGTCACTCATGGGAAAAATGCTGACGCAATATCCTCTGACGGGGCAAAGAGCACATTCGTACTGAATAACGGTTCAGCGATCGCGTCCGGAGAAAATTCGCGGGCAGTGGCGATGACTCACGGTGGAACCCTTGAGGCGAACAGCACAGATATCACCAGCGAACAATCTGCTGCCATTGCCTTAGAAAGCGCCAGCAGCGCGACCGTCACCCACAGCAACGTTTCCGGTAGCAATGTCGCCTTCTCGTTCAGCGGTGGAAAAAATGTCGCTACGATTGACGGAGGGAGCATTACGGCAACCGCGTCAGGAGGAAGTGCTTTTGCGGTGGATTCCGGATCTGCCGATATTAACGTGAAGAATGTGCAAACGATGAACGCAGACAATCTGCTCACCGTGGCCAATACCACTGATGCAGTCACCCTTCGCGCTGAAAACAGCAAGCTGTCCGGCGCCGTTAAGGCCAGCGGTGATAACGTCAGCATGACGCTGGATGCGAACAGCCAATGGCTGCTGACGGCCGATTCCAGCGTCGGTAATCTTACCAGCAGCGGACGCATCACACTCGGCGATGAAAACGGCAGTACTGGTACACTCAATGTCGGTAATCTCACCCTTCGGGCTAACAGCCAAACTGATGTCTATCTTGACGCAAACGCGACCGATGCGCCGATTGTCGCTCAGAATGCGACGCTTGATGGCACACTAAATATTACAGGTTACGGTAGTGCCAGCACGCTTTCCGCGGATAGCGCCTTCACGGTGATTGACGCTGAAAATGCAATCAATGGCAATTTTACCAACCTCACCGTCGCGGGCATGGCATCTGGCTCCGTTGACTTCATCACCTTTAGCGGCACCATTGATCCCGCCGACGTGACCAATTACGTCCTGACACCGTCATTAACCTGGTATGCCAGCCAGAACCCAGCGGCAACAGCGGCTCACGGCACATTCACTCTGAACAATCCTGACGGCAGCTTTACGCTGAGCACGGCGCTTGTCGATCAAAATGCCGAAGCCACGACCGGATGGGACGGAAAATCGCTGACCAAAGAGGGGCAAGGTACGCTGATCCTTAATGCCGTAAACAGTTACAGCGGCACAACGGATGTCAACCAGGGCACGCTCTGGCTGGACGAGGCCGGCGTTATCGGCGTACAAAACAGCGAGCAGGCCGTGAATGTCGCGGCAGGCGCCACGTTTGGCGGTTCCAGCGGTGTGGTGAACGGCAATGTTAATAGCAAGGGCACCGTTCAGTTCAACGACACGCTAACGATCAATGGCGATCTGAGCAACGCAGGCAGCATTGTCAGCGGCAATATTGAAGGAACCAATGGTGCGACGACCGGCAACACGCTGATCGTAAACGGCGATTACACCAGCAACCAGGGTTCTGTGACGCTAAATACGCAGTTAGGCGACGACACGTCTCCAACCGATATGCTTAACATTACGGGGAATACGTCCGGGAACACCACCCTGTACATTAACAACGTTGGTGGTCAGGGCGCACTGACCCAAAACGGTATTGAAGTGATTCAGGTCGGCGGTGCATCAAACGGCACCTTTGTTCAGGGTAATCAGGTCCAGATTAACGCCTACGAATACCGCCTGTATCAGGACTCAGGGGACTGGTATCTTCGTTCCCAGGCCACGAGTGATAATGGCGACGTAACGCCTCAGTATCGTGCCGATATCGGTTCATACCTCAGCAACCAGTGGCTGGCTCGCGATCTGCAAATGCAGACCCTGTCAGACCGAGAAGGCAGTCAGTTCAAATCGGAAAACGGCACGACATGGGCGCGTTTCAAAGCAGGTAAGAACCAGTCTACTGCGGCAGAGAGCAATATTGATATCGACAGCAACTATTCCCAGTTCCAGATTGGGGGCGATGTTGCCGCCTGGAACAACGGCGAACAAAGCCTGGTGGTCGGGGTTATGGGTAGCTATATCAACGCCAGCAGCGACAGCACTGGCAATAAAGGTGCTGACGGCAGCCGCTTTAGCGCTGACGGTAAAGTCGATGGCTATAACCTCGGAGTCTATGCAACGTGGTTTGCCGATGCCCGACAGCATCAGGGTTTCTATGTCGACAGTTGGTATCAGTATGGGATGTACCACAACAGCGTAGATAACGGTGATGTTGGCTCAACGGATTACGATTCAAACGCCAACGCCGTTTCGCTGGAAACAGGCTACCGCTACGATATCGCACTCGGCGACAACACGCTGAGCCTCACGCCGCAGGCACAGGTCGTCTGGCAGGATTACAGTGCGGATGACATCAAAGACAGCAGCGGCACGACGATTGATGGGCAAAACGGCGAAAGCTGGACCACCCGTTTAGGCCTGCGCATTGACAGCAAGATGAATAAGTCGAACGACGCGGTTATCCAGCCGTTTGCGGAGGCCAACTGGCTGCATACCTCTGAAGACACGGCAGTCAACTTTGGTGACACACAGATCAAACAGGACCTTCCTGCCGATCGTGCGGAGCTGAAAGCGGGTATTCAGGCAAATGTGAGCAAGCAATGGAGCGTTATTGCCCAGGTCTCCGGACAGAAAGGTGATAATGATTACAGCGATGTAAACGGTAGCCTGAACGTACGCTACAGCTGGTAACGCTGTATAAAGGGCCTGGCAGCTCATGCTGTCAGGCCCTTCATCATTCTAAAAAGGGGCTTATTTGAAGCCTTTCTTCTCTTTAATCAGCTCGTACGCTTTCTGAATTTCCTGCGCTTTTTGCTTCGCCATCTCCATCATTTCAGGCGGTAAGCCTTTTGCAACGAGCTTGTCTGGATGGTGCTCGCTCATGAGCTTACGATAGGCACGTTTGATGGTGGTCTGATCGTCAGAGGGTTTTACGCCAAGCACGTTGCAGGCATCTTCCAGCGTCGGACCACGCTGCGCCTGCTGCCAGGCACCGCCAGAAGACTGCTGGTGATACCCGCCGCCAAACTGCGCGCCACCCTGCATCATGCGCAGGAACTGATCGAACTGCATACGGGAGATACCCAGCTCTTCCGCTATCACGTATAAAACATCGCGTTCGTTAGGGTGAAGCGAGCCGTCGGCGAAGGCCGCCTGAATCTGGATTTCCAGAAACATCCGAATTAAATCAAAACGGCCGAAGCAGATGCTGCGGAACTGGCGCATTTTTTCGCGAAGCGGGTAGTTATCGGATTTCCCGATGCGAAACGCATTTTGCGCCTCCAGGCGGGAGTCACCGTGCAGATTCATGCGATCCATAAAGACGCTGGCAATCTGAATATCGGCTTCCGTGACGCGCCCTTTGGATTTGGTTAAATGCCCCATCACCTCAAAAGTGGTGGAGAAAAAGAGTGACTGGCGCTCGCGCTGGTTGGCAAACCAGGCCATTTTACGGCTGCGCGCCTTATCAAACATATGGCCAATAATAAGCCCCAGCACTATTCCCCAGAACCCGGCACCCATGATGATGGCGAACGCAACGCCGATTATTTTACCCCAATACTGCATATACTCCCCGGATAGTCATATTCCTGGCCGACGCAACGTCATCATCACTGTGTTCAAGTCACGGTCAATTGAAGGACATCGCCTATAATTTGCTTTATCATACTCGTCATTCGATAGCGAGCCTAACACTCTGGCACGCAAACGGGCAGGATTAACGCTGGTACTGCGCAGATGAGTAAGATAGTCTCTGAGCGTTTGTAAGCCGTAGCCACTGATGACGGAACAATAAAATACAACGTATGAAAAAACGTATCCCCACCCTCCTGGCCACAATGATTGGCACCGCCCTGTACAGTCAACAGGGGCTGGCGGCCGATCTCGCCTCGCAGTGTATGCTTGGCGTCCCAAGTTATAATCGCCCACTGGTGAGTGGCGATACCAATAGCTTGCCGGTAACCATTACTGCCGACAGTTCAAAAGGGACTTACCCTGACAATGCCACCTTTACAGGCAATGTCGATATTAACCAGGGCAATAGCCGCCTGCAGGCAGATGAAGTGCAGTTGCACCAGAAGCAGCCGGAAGGTGCGGCCGAGCCGGTACGAACGGTGGATGCGCTGGGTAATGTGCACTATGACGACAATCAGGTCATCCTGAAAGGTCCGAAAGCCTGGTCAAACCTGAATACCAAAGACACTAACGTCTGGAAAGGTGATTACCAGATGGTGGGTCGCCAGGGGCGCGGTGACGCAGACCTGATGAAACAGCGCGGTGAAAACCGCTATACGATCCTGGAAAATGGCACGTTCACGTCGTGTCTGCCGGGTTCAAATACCTGGAGCGTGGTCGGGAGCGAAGTTATCCATGACCGCGAAGAGCAGGTCGCAGAGATCTGGAACGCCCGCTTCAAGGTGGGTCCGGTCCCCATATTCTACAGCCCTTATCTGCAGCTTCCCGTGGGTGACAAACGTCGCTCCGGTTTCCTGATCCCGAATGCCAAATACAGCACCACGAACTACTTTGAGTTCTACCTGCCGTATTACTGGAACATCGCGCCTAACATGGATGCGACGATCACGCCGCACTATATCCACAAGCGCGGTAACGTCATGTGGGAGAACGAGTTCCGCTATCTGACTCAGGCAGGTGCGGGTCTGATGGAGCTGGATTATCTGCCGTCGGATAAAGTCTTCCAGGACGAGCATCCCACTGAAGGTGATAAGCACCGCTGGATGTATTTCTGGCAGCATTCCGGGGTGATGGATCAGGTGTGGCGTTTCAACGTCAATTACACCAAGGTCAGTGACCCGAACTACTTTAACGATTTTTCGTCAAAATACGGTTCGAGTACCGACGGTTATGCAACGCAGATCTTCAGCGTTGGCTATGCGGTGCAGAACTTCGATGCGACGGTAACCAGTAAGCAGTTCCAGGTGTTCTCAAGCCAGACGGCGAGTACCTATGGTGCCGAACCGCAGTTGGACGTTAACTGGTACCAGAATGACGTAGGGCCATTTGACACCCGTATTTATGGCCAGGCAGTGCATTTTGTAAACACCAATTCCTCTATGCCGGAAGCCACCCGTGTTCACCTGGAGCCCGTCATTAACCTTCCATGGTCGAATGACTGGGCTAGTCTGAACACGGAAGCTAAGCTGATGGCGACACACTATCAGCAGAAAAACATAGATGATTACAACGCGAACCCAAACAATACCGGTCACCTGGAAGAATCAGTAAACCGTACGCTTCCTCAGTTCAAAATGGACGGTAAGCTGATCTTCGAACGCGATATGGATCTTCTGGCGGATGGCTATACCCAGACGCTGGAGCCACGTATGCAGTATCTGTACGTGCCTTATCGCGATCAGAGCAATATCAATAACTACGACTCTTCTTTACTGCAGTCTGACTACAGTGGCCTCTTCCGCGACCGTACCTACGGTGGCCTTGACCGCATCGCATCAGCGAACCAGTTAACGACCGGGGTCACATCGCGCGTTTATGATGATGCTGCCGTTGAACGTTTTAACGTTTCTGTTGGTCAAATCTATTATTTCACCGAGTCTCGCACGGGCGATGACAACATTAAGTGGGAGAAAGATAATAAGACGGGTTCGCTGATTTGGGCTGGCGATACCTACTGGCGTATGACCGATCGTTGGGGCCTGCGTGGTGGCGTTCAGTATGACACCCGTCTCGACAATATCGCTAACAGCACGGCGGCTATAGAATATCGCCGGGATGAAGATCGGATGGTGCAATTGACTTATCGTTATGCCAGTCCCGAATATATTCAGGCGACATTACCAAACTATGGTACTGCCGAGCAGTATAAAGACGGTATTTCGCAGGTGGGTGGCGCAGCGAGTTGGCCTATCGCCGACCGTTGGTCAATCGTAGGCGCTTACTACTTTGACACTAACACCAATAAAGCTGCTGACCAGATGTTGGGGCTGCAATATAACTCCTGCTGCTACGCGCTGCGTGTCGGTTACGAACGTAAGCTTAACGGCTGGGAAAACAATCAGAGCAAATACGATAACGTGATTGGCTTTAACTTCGAGTTACGCGGCCTGAGTTCCAACTACGGTCTGGGTACGCAGAAAATGCTGCGCTCGAACATTCTGCCTTACCGCAGTTCCTTGTAATGTGCTTGATTTGCAACGTAATCCGCTTTGCGGTTAATTGAAATGGAAAAAGTATGAAGAACTGGAAAACGCTGCTGCTCGGTGTCGCTATGGTTGCGAATACCAGCTTCGCGGCCCCCCAGGTTGTTGATAAAGTCGCTGCTGTGGTTAACAACGGCGTCGTGCTTGAAAGTGACGTTGACGGTCTGATGAAATCGGTGAAGCTCAATTCGGGCGAAGCGGGTCAGCAGCTTCCGGATGACGCCACGCTGCGCCATCAGATCCTGGAACGCCTGATCATGGATCAGATCGTTCTTCAGATGGGGCAGAAAATGGGTGTGAAGGTTACTGACGAGCAGCTCGATCAGGCCATCGCTAACATCGCAAAGCAGAACAATATGTCTTTAGACCAGATGCGCAGCCGTCTGGCCTATGACGGCATCAGCTACGCTACCTACCGTAACCAGATCCGTAAAGAGATGCTGATTTCGGAAGTGCGTAACAACGAAGTGCGTCGCCGCGTTACTATCCTGCCTCAGGAAGTGGACGCGCTGGCAAAACAGGTGGGTAACCAGAACGATGCAAGCACAGAGCTGAACCTGAGCCACATTCTGATCCCACTGCCAGAGAACCCTACGTCCGATCAGGCTGCGGAAGCAGAAAGCCAGGCGCGTTCAATTGTCGAACAGGCGCGTAACGGCGGTGACTTTGGCAAGCTGGCCATCACCTACTCCGCAGACCAACAGGCGCTGAAAGGCGGCCAGATGGGCTGGGGACGTATTCAGGAGCTGCCATCCCTCTTTGCTCAGGCACTGAGCACGGCTAAGAAAGGCGATATCGTCGGTCCAATCCGTTCAGGCGTGGGCTTCCACATTCTGAAAGTGAACGATCTGCGCGGCCAGAGCCAAAATATCTCCGTTACCGAAGTTCACGCTCGCCACATTCTGCTGAAGCCGTCACCAATCATGACTGACGATCAGGCGCGTGCGAAGCTGGAACAGATTGCGGCAGATATTAAGAGCGGTAAAACCTCGTTTGCGAAGGCAGCAAAAGAGTTCTCTCAGGATCCTGGCTCTGCTAACCAGGGTGGCGATCTGGGCTGGGCAGCGGCGGATATTTACGATCCTGCCTTCCGTGACGCGTTGATGAAGCTGAACAAAGGCCAGATCAGCGCGCCGGTACACTCTTCGTTTGGCTGGCATCTGATCGAGCTGATGGACACTCGTAACGTTGATAAAACGGATGCAGCACAGAAAGACAGAGCCTACCGCATGCTGTTTAACCGTAAGTTTTCTGAAGAAGCAGCCACCTGGATGCAGGAACAACGCGCCAGTGCTTACGTGAAAGTGCTGAGCAACTAATGAAACAGCATCGTGTTGTTATCACGCCCGGCGAACCCGCCGGGATTGGGCCTGACCTCGTTGTCCAGCTTGCCCAGCGCAGCTGGCCAGTAGAACTGGTTGTCTGCGCCGATGCAACACTGTTACAAGACCGGGCAGCGCTGCTCGGTCTGCCTTTAACGCTCATCCCTTACGTTGAAGGTCAACAGCCTGCACCGCAGCAAGCCGGTACCCTCACCCTTCTTTCTGTTCCCCTTCGTACGCCGGTCATTCCTGGCCAGCTCAGCACGGAAAACGGCCACTATGTCGTTGAAACCCTTGCGCGCGCCTGCGACGGTTGCCTGAAGGGCGAATTTGCCGCCCTGATTACCGGCCCCGTCCACAAAGGCGTCATCAACGAAGCGGGTATACCGTTTACCGGGCATACGGAGTTCTTTGAAGAGCGCTCGCACAGTCCGAAAGTGGTGATGATGCTGGCGACGGAAGAAATGCGCGTTGCGCTGGTGACCACCCATCTGCCGATCAAAGCGATTCCGGATGCGATCACGCCTGAACTCCTGCGCGAGATCATCGGGATTTTGCATCACGATCTGCAGACAAAATTTGGGATCCCGCAGCCGCATGTGCTGGTCTGCGGCCTGAATCCGCACGCCGGCGAAGGCGGGCACATGGGTACCGAAGAGATCGACACCATCATTCCGGTACTCAACGAAATGCGGGCGAAGGGGATGAATCTCAGCGGTCCGCTGCCTGCTGATACCCTTTTCCAGCCGAAATACCTGGATAATGCCGACGCCGTGCTCGCGATGTACCACGATCAGGGCCTGCCCGTGCTAAAATACCAGGGCTTTGGCCGCGGCGTGAATATCACCCTCGGTTTACCCTTTATTCGAACGTCCGTTGACCACGGTACTGCGCTGGATCTGGCAGGCCAGGGGAAGGCGGATGTCGGCAGTTTTATTACGGCGCTTAATCTCGCCATCAAAATGATTGTTAATACTCAATGACTAATCGAGTCCATCAGGGCCACTTAGCCCGTAAACGTTTCGGGCAAAACTTCCTTAACGATCAGTTCGTGATCGAAAGCATTGTCTCGGCTATTAATCCACAAAAAGGCCAGGCGATGGTCGAAATCGGCCCGGGCCTTGCCGCACTGACCGAGCCGGTAGGCGAACGCCTCGACGAACTGACCGTCATCGAACTGGACCGCGATCTGGCCGCACGCCTGCAAACGCACCCGTTCCTCGGGCCGAAGCTGACCATCTATCAGCAGGACGCCATGACCATGAACTTCGGCGAACTGTCAGAAAAAATGGGTCAGCCGCTGCGCGTATTCGGCAACCTGCCGTATAACATCTCCACGCCGCTCATGTTCCACCTCTTTAGCTATACTGATGCCATTGCCGACATGCACTTCATGTTGCAAAAAGAGGTGGTTAACCGCCTGGTTGCAGGCCCGAACAGTAAAGCGTATGGTCGTTTAAGCGTGATGGCGCAATATTACTGCAACGTGATCCCGGTACTCGAAGTACCGCCGTCAGCGTTCACACCACCACCGAAAGTGGATTCAGCGGTTGTGCGCCTTGTGCCGCACAAAACGAAACCGTACCCGGTAAAAGATCTGCGTGTACTGAGCCGCATCACCACTGAAGCCTTTAACCAGCGTCGTAAAACGATCCGTAACAGCCTCAGCAATTCCTTCACCGTTGAGGTGTTAGCTGAGCTTGGGATCGACCCGGCAATGCGTGCGGAGAACATCTCCGTAGAGCAGTACTGCAAGCTGGCTAATTACATCAGCGAAAATGCGCCGCCGAAGGAGAGTTAAGCCATGATTGATTCGCCCCGCGTATGTGTCCATGTACAAAGCGTTTATGTTGAATCACAGTCCTCACCGGATGAAGAACGTTTTGTCTTTGCTTACACCGTGACCATTCGCAATCTGGGGCGGACGCCCGTGCAGCTGCGCGGGCGCTACTGGCTTATCACCAACGGCAATGGCCGCGAAATCGAAGTCCAGGGGGAAGGTGTGGTCGGTGAACAGCCTCATATCGCCCCTGGCGAAGAGTACCAGTACACCAGCGGCGCGGTGATTGAAACGCCGATGGGTACCATGCAAGGCCATTATGAAATGGTCGACGTCGATGGCAATGATTTCCGCGTTGCCATTCCTGTGTTCCGTCTCGCCGTAACCACACTCATTCATTAATCTAATGTCTACATATCTGATTGGCGACGTTCACGGTTGCTACGATGAACTGATCGCATTATTAAAACAGGTCGACTTTACGCCAGGACAGGACACACTCTGGCTGACGGGCGATTTAGTCGCGCGTGGCCCCGGCTCCCTTGAAGTATTACGTTTCGTCAAATCGCTAGGCGACAGCGTGCGCATGGTGCTGGGCAATCACGATTTGCATCTGCTGGCGGTGTTCGCCGGGATCAGCCGCAACAAGCCTAAAGATCGCCTCACCCCGCTGCTGGATGCGCCAGATGCCGACGAGCTGATTAACTGGCTGCGCCGTCAGCCGCTGCTGCAGGTCGACGAAGAGAAAAAGCTGGTCATGGCGCATGCCGGGATCACCCCACAATGGGATCTTGAGACGGCGAAAACCTGTGCGCGTGACGTTGAGGCGGTGCTGGCGAGCGACTCCTATCCTTTCTTCCTCGATGCCATGTACGGCGATATGCCGAACCACTGGAGCGAGGATCTCAGCGGTCTGGCGCGTCTGCGCTTTATTACCAACGCCTTCACCCGCATGCGTTTCTGCTTCCCGAACGGACAGCTGGACATGTATTCCAAAGAGACGCCGGAGAGCGCGCCCGCTCCGCTAAAACCGTGGTTTGCCATTCCGGGGCCGGTGACAAGTGAGTACAACGTGGTATTTGGTCACTGGGCTGCACTGGAAGGAAAAGGAACGCCGGAAGGGATCTACGGTCTGGATACCGGATGCTGCTGGGGCGGAGAGTTAACCTGCTTACGCTGGGAAGATAAAACTTACTTTGTTCAGCCGTCCAACCGACAGCTGGATTTAGGGGGAGACGAGGCGGTTGCCTCCTGATATGCACTTCCCTCTCCCGGCCGGGAGAGGGAAAAAATCACTTAACGACGTTCCAGAATCTCGAAGCAGTAGCTGTGAGAATTCTGTGCATCCGCGTCGTGGAATTCACTGAATACCGATTCCCACTCGTCCGGATCGTAGTCAGGGAAATGGGTATCCCCTTCCACTTCCGCATCAATGTGGGTCAGATACAGCTTCTGCGCTTTTGGCAGGAACTGCTCGTACACGCGCCCGCCGCCAATCACCATGATCTCTTCGGCATTGCCGCATGCAGCAATCGCCTCGTCGACTGATTTTACCCATTCGACGCGATCGTCAGTGCCCGGCTGGCTGCTGATAACGATATTTTTACGGCCCGGCAATGGACGACCAATCGACTCCCAGGTCAGGCGGCCCATCACTACCGGCTTGTTTAACGTAGTACGTTTAAACCATGCGAGATCGGCAGGCAGGTTCCACGGCATGGCATTTTCCATACCGATAACGCGGTCCACCGCCAGCGCTGCAATCAGACTGATCATTGAAAATTTCCCGGATGCAAAAAATTGCCGCCACTATACGGAAAGCTTAATCTTTCGTCGACTGGCGGCAGGGTAAAGATAAAGAAATTTTTTATTATTGCTGGCAACTCCACTTCACGCGGAAGGTTTACTCTCCGGTTCGTCAGCCGGATCCCCGGTATGCTTGCCCTCTTCCGTTCCCTGCCAGCCGTGACGCTGGATCAGCGACAGGTGATTACGGTCCTCGTTAATGATTTCCGTCAGCATCGCGCTGGTGCGTTTAAACACCGCCGCACGCTCGGTGGCCGTACTCCCGGCCATCGCCGCCATCTCTTCCACCATCTCAGTATTAAAGCGGCGGAACAGGTCCGCACGCTCGCGCGCTTCGTACGCGCCGAGCCCCAGATTTTCCAGCGCCATGCGGCCAGACTTCAGCGCGCCTTCAAAGGTTTCACGCTCCGGTGCTTCTACCCCCGCCTGCCGCAGCCGGATATAGTGATCCACATCGCGGGCGCGGGAAATGATGGTCAGATTCGGGAAATGTTCTTTCGCCATTTCCACCATCTGCATGCTGGTCTCCGGATCGTCAATGGCGTTAATCAACACCTCCGCTTTTGCCGCCCCGGCAGATTCCAGCAGATCGACGCGGGTCGCATCGCCGTAAAACACCTTCATATCAAATTTTCGCAGGGTATCGACATGGTCGGGGTCGTGATCGAGGATAACCATTTTCACCCCGCTGGACAGCAGCAGACGGCCAACGATCTGCCCGTAGCGGCCAAATCCGGCAATAATGACGCGCGGCTGCTCTTCGTCAATTTCATCGGCTTCGCGCTCCTGCTCGCTACCCGATTTTTCCAGACGCGTCAGCACCACCAGCAGAATAGGCGTCGCGGCCATCGACAGCGCGACCGCGAGCGTCAGCGCTTTCGCCCATTCTGGGTCGAGGACGTTTGCCATCTGTGCTGCGCCAAAGACCACAAACGCAAATTCGCTCCCCTGCCCCAGCAGAACCGCAAACCAGTTGCGCTGCTTATTCGGCACCTTGAGCGGACGCGCAATCAGCCACAGCATCGCCATTTTAATGATCAGGAAGCCGACCAGCAGGACGACGATCCGCAGCGGATGCGTCACCAGCGTGCCGAAGTCGACGGACATCCCCACGCCGATGAAAAACAGCCCCAGCAGCAAGCCTTTAAACGGCTCGATATCGCTTTCCAGCGCGTGACGGTATTCAGAACTCGCCAGCAGAACGCCCGCCAGGAAGGCCCCCATCGCCATCGACAGCCCGGCCTCCTCCAACAGCAGACCGAAGCCAAACACCAGGAACAGCGCCACGGCGCTGAACACTTCGCGAAGGCCCGAGCGGGCAACGAACCGCAGCAGCGGACGGGTGACGTAGCGACCAAGCAGCACCACCAGCGCCAGCGCCCCCACCACTTTTAATGCCGACAGCGCAAACGCCCCCAGCGTCGTGGCGGAACCGCTGGCCGCCAGCAGTGGGATCATCGCCACCAGCGGGATAGCGGCAATGTCCTGGAACAGCAGCACCGAGAACGCGCTGCGTCCCATGTGGGAGACCGTCAGATTGCGCTCGTTCATGGCCTGCATGGCAATGGCGGTCGAGGAGAGCGCCAGCGTCATGCCGATAAGCTCTGCCACTTTCCAGTCCATGCCCAGCAGGATGCAGAACCCACCCAGCAGCAGGCCGCAGGCCACCATCTGCAGCGCCCCGCCGCCAAACACCGAGGCGCGAAGCTTCCACAGGCGCTGCGGATCGAGTTCCAGACCAATCACAAAGAGCATCAGCACAACGCCGATTTCAGCGAAATGGAGGATTGCCTCTGCATCCGTCACCAGTCGAAAGCCCCACGGCCCAATGACGCAGCCCGCAATCAGATAGCCGAGAACAGAGCCCAGTCCCAGGCGAACCGCCACGGGCACAATCAGCGCCGCCGCGCCGAGGTATATCAGCGCCTGTATCAGCGTATGGCTATCCATGGTGCGCCTCCTGCCACTCAAGTAAGCGTTGTTTATAATGGCGCGCCTGCGCCTGCAGCGTTTCATCGTCGCAGACAAAGGTGCAGTGCATCGCAAAAGGCGGGAGCCAGTTCAGCCCGCAATAAAGTGCGGTCGCCTGCAGCGGCTGTGCCAGAACCTCAAACCCCGGGAAGGAACCAATATCAAAGTGGCTTTCCCCTCCACCCGTGGTGACCGCCCACATCAGGCTTTTCCCTTTTAGGGCATGGCCATTGTGGCCATACGCCCAGCCGTGGGAGAAGACTTTATCAATCCATAATTTCAGGAGCGGGGGCGTGCTGTACCACTGCATGGGATGCTGCCAGACGATCAGATCGGCACGGGAGAGCGCCTCCTGTTCGGCGGCAATATCGATGTTGAAATCGGGATAGAGTTGATAGAGGGAACGTATCTCGACGTTTTCAAGCGTCCTTACCTGCTCAAGCATCCGCTTATTCGCATGCGAGTGCTGCGGATAGGGGTGCGCATAAATTATGAGTATCATCAAATGGCCTGTCTTCTTCTCTTCTTGTAGCAGTGAGTGTAGACAGTTAACCCGCCCGGTGAAAGGGGCGCAGCAGCCATGAAAAGGAAAGCGCAGCTATTGGTAATCATCATTCGTTGGACGATTTTTCCTCTCCAAAAAATCCAGGATGTGAATATCTCACTTCAATCCATAAAGGAATGAGATATTTTAAGAAAATCTAAAATAATTATTTAATAAATCGATCTATACATAAAACATTGAAAAAATAATAATTTTACGCTCTTTGTAGCGAGCTCATTCTTTTTCTCCGCATACTGACGTAATTTTAATACGTCGTATCGCGCCTTTCTAATTCAAATGGATGTGTAAATGAGCAACAAACATTTCAGACTCAATAAAACGACTAAAACTCTGGGAAGTCTCTTTCCTGCCCTATTGTTATTCACCCCCGCCGTCGCTTTTGCCAGCACGATTGACCAATCAACCTCAATTCCACAAAACTTCTCCACCGACGCTGAATACGTCATTAATAAAGACGTTACGATAACCTCTTCCGGGAATGAAGCTGCCGTGTCGGTCAATGGGATTGATGTTTCAAACGTTGAAAATATGGGAAATATTTCTGGTTACGGGAATGGACTTGATATTAGCACTGGAGCACAACGTTTAGTAGTGAATAACGAGGAAGGGGCGACAATTTCCTCTACTTCAGCGACAGGTGTTAATATTGATACCATGCAAGGGGACTTGATTAACAAAGGGAATATTACTGCGGCTGAAAATGGTGTTTTCGTCAGTAAAAACTCATCTGCTGTCAGTATTTCCAATACCGCTACCGGTCTTATTAAAGGCAAATCAGGTCTTAATGCTGAAGTAGGTGTTGCCATTCATAACGCTGGCACCATCAAGGGTACAGAAGTTGACGGTATTACCCTGAGCGATGGCAATATTAAGCTCACGAACACGGGTACCGTAGAGGGCCTTCAGCACGGAATCAACGTAACGAATACCGCTAAAGTCGACATCATAAACAGTGGTTCAATCGGTGGCGGCAATACGGCAATCTCCTTTGCCAGTAATAAAAATAATACGCTGGTACTCAATACCGGTTCCTCGTTCAACGGTGATGTGATCTCTACCGGCTCAACGGGAAATAGCCTCACGCTGGTTGGTGCCGGAATAGAAGACAGCAATTTTGTTGGCCTGAATAAGGGAGACGGTTTTGCCTCTGTCAAAATGGAGGGTGAAAGCTGGACGCTGACGGGCGATCTCGACGTGATCGGTTCTGGCGATTCCCTTCAGGTTAACAGCGGTGATTTAACGCTGGCGGGAACCGTCTCTAATAGCGGCAATACGCTGGTTACTAAAGATGCCTCTCTACAATTAGGCAATGGCCAAAAAACAGCTTCGCTCAGTGGCGGCCTGAAAAACAACGGTACGGTAATATTTAATCAGGGCAACAATTCCACTTTCGCCACCGATATGACCGGTAGCGGCAAGGTTGAGAAAGTAGATTCACACACCCTGACCCTCACCGGCAAGAACAGCTACACGGGCGATACTGTTCTGCACGGCGGCACCACCCTGGTCGCTAATGGTGCTACGCTCGGCGTAAAGAACAGTAACGCCACCGTCACCGTTGAAAATGGCGCTACGTTTGCTACTGCGGGTGAAGTGAACAATAACATTCATGTTCTGGCGGGCGGTACGCTGGCGGCATGGAATGCAGTCCAGGGTAACGCCACGCTCAGCGCTGCCGGCGTTGATACTATCAACGGCAACGTGGCTAATGGCGGCAAACTGTTGCTCAGCGCCGCCAATAACAGCGTTGGCAACAATTTCACCATTAACGGCGACTATACCGGCTCCGCGGGCAGCCAGATCGTGTTAAACAGTACGCTCGGTGAGGATAATGCACCAACCGACCATCTCACCATCACCGGGAGCAGCTTTGGCCAATCCGGGGTCAGCGTCAGCAACATGGGGGGGCTGGGCGCGCAAACCGTAAACGGGATGGAAATTGTCAGAGTTGGCGGCAGTTCAGAAGCTCAGCTCACCCTGGCAAAACCGGTTGTTGCGGGTGCGTATGAGTATAATCTTTATCAGCACGGCGACGGAAACTGGTATCTGGAATCGAAGGCAACGCCATCAGACATTCCGGCAGACGATACCGACAACGGCAATAATACCGACAACGGTGGTAATACCGACAACGGCAGTAACACCGACAATGGCGGTAATACCGACAACGGCAGTAACACCGACAACGGCAGTAACACCGACAACGGCAGTAACACCGACAACGGCAGTAACACTGACAACGGTGGTAACACCGACAACGGCAGCAATAGCGGTCCCGAAGTCATGGCTCCTGAGGTCGGCGCTTACTTAGGTAACTACCTTGCCGCGCAGAGCATGTTCCTGCACAAGCGTGACGATCGCGATCAGATCACCTTCCGTAACGAGGAAGATCTTAACACCTGGATGTACGTCAAAGGCCGCTACCATGAAAACAATGCGGGCGGTGACAAAGTCAGCTATGACACCACCACCACTGTCCTTCAGGTAGGCAGCGACTTCATGAGTAAGCCAATGGACAACGGCATCCTGCGTGCGGGTGGCATGTTCGGGGCAGGCCAGGCGAAGACCCACTCTGATGCAAAACACAACGTACGTGATGCGCAGGGCAAAGTGGATGGCTTTAACGTCGGCCTGTATGCAACCAGGCAGGAAGATCAGAAGCTGCGTCTGGGCAGCTACGTTGATACCTGGGCCGCCTATAGCTGGTACAACAATAAAGTGACCAGCAACCGTAATGATGAAGATTACGACAGTGAGGGCTTCGCGGCATCCGTCGAAGTGGGCCATGCATGGGTGATTGATTCAGAAAATGAGCGCACCTGGAAAATCGAACCTCAGGCGCAGGTTATCTACAGCTATCTGGATCAGGAAAACCATACCGATCGCGACGGCGTGCGGATTACCACGCTGGACAACGACGGTCTGTTTGGTCGTCTGGGCGTCAAATCAAGCTACTTCGAACAGAAAGACGTGAAAGCCTGGCAGCCGTACGTTGCCGTGAACTGGCTGAAAGGCGCAGGTCAGAACGATCTGGCGTTTAACGGCGAGACCGTCAGCAACGATACGCCGGAAGATCGCGGTCAGTTAGAGCTGGGCGTCACCGGCAACCTGAACGAAACCACGACGCTCTCCCTGCGCGCCAGCGGCGAGTGGGGTGAGAACAGCTATGCTGCTTATGGCGGTCATATCCTGCTGAACCACCGCTGGTAATCTTTCCTGAAAGACTAAAAGCCGTGGCAAACGCCACGGCTTTTTTTATTAGTTATCCAACTCGCCCATTGATTTCACCTGATCGCAGTTGATCTGCTCGGTCTGACCCGTTTCCGCATTTTTATACGACACCAGACCGGTATCGTCATCGACCTGTGGTTTTCCGTCGGTGACAATGGTTTTGCCATCGGTGGTTTTCACTGCCTGGTTAGAGGAACAGCCCGCGACGGTAAACGTTGCAGTGGCGGCAAGAAGGGTGGCGATCAGTAATTTATTTTGCATGGTGTTTTCCCCTGCTCTCAGTTGAATTTCGTTATCGACCTAACAATTTTAGGCTAACTGACTGAAAGAGGATGAAAAACCAGAAGGTTCTGAAGATGGGGTGAATGCCCGGCAACCGAACGGCACCGGGCATTTTTACTTACTTGCTAATCTGCGCGTGCATTTCCTGAACCGAAATCACCTTCTCGGTAGCATCCGCATTCAGCGCCATGGCCGTTGCGAAACCGCCGTTCAGGGTGGTGTCGTAGTGCACTTTGTACTGCAGCGCGCTGCGGCGAATCAGCTTGGAGTCTTCAATCGCCTGGCGGCCTGCGGTGGTATTGATGATGTAGGTGTATTCGCCATTCTTGATACGATCCTGAATGTGCGGACGACCTTCATGCACCTTGTTCACCAGACGCGGGTTGATACCCGCTTCGCCCAGCACAATTGCCGTACCGTGGGTCGCGTCCAGCTCAAAGCCCTGCTTCAGCAGCTTGGCCGCAAGGTCAACCACGCGCTCTTTATCGCCTTCGCGAACAGAGAGCAGCGCACGGCCCGATTTTCTCATGGTCGAGCTGCTGCCCAGCTGCGCCTTGGCAAACGCTTCTGCGAAGGTGCGGCCCACGCCCATCACTTCCCCGGTTGAGCGCATTTCTGGCCCTAACAGCGGGTCAACGCCCGGGAATTTGTTGAACGGCAGCACCACTTCTTTCACCGAGTAGTACGGTGGAATGATCTCTTTGGTCACGCCCTGCTGTGCCAGCGTCTGGCCTGCCATCACGCGCGCCGCCACTTTCGCCAGCGGAATGCCGGTGGCTTTAGAGACGAACGGGACGGTACGTGCCGCACGCGGGTTGACTTCAATCAGGTAGACTTCGTTGTCTTTCACCGCGAACTGGACGTTCATCAGGCCGCGAACCTGCAGCTCGAAGGCCAGCTTCTGCACCTGCTGGCGCATCACGTCCTGAATTTCCTGGCTCAGGGTGTACGCTGGCAGAGAACAGGCAGAGTCGCCGGAGTGCACGCCCGCCTGCTCGATATGCTCCATGATGCCGCCAATCAGCACCATTTCGCCGTCGCAGATGGCGTCAACGTCCACTTCTACCGCATCGTCGAGGAAGCGGTCGAGCAGCACTGGTGCATCGTTGGAGACGCTCACCGCCGTCTGGAAGTAACGACGCAGGTCGGCTTCGTCGTAGACGATTTCCATCGCGCGGCCGCCCAGGACGTAGGAAGGACGCACCACCAGCGGGTAGCCAATCTCTTTCGCCTTCTCTACGGCCTGTTCGATGGCCGTCACCGTGGCGTTCGCTGGCTGTTTCAGCTTCAGACGGTCAACCGCCTGCTGGAAACGCTCGCGGTCTTCCGCGCGGTCAATCGCATCCGGGCTGGTCCCGATAACCGGTACGCCTGCCGCTTCCAGCGCGCGCGCCAGCTTCAGCGGAGTCTGACCACCGTACTGCACGATAACGCCTTTTGGCTTCTCGATGCGCACGATTTCCAGCACGTCTTCCAGGGTCACCGGCTCGAAGTAGAGGCGGTCAGAGGTGTCGTAGTCGGTGGAGACGGTTTCCGGGTTACAGTTGACCATGATGGTCTCGTAACCGTCTTCACGCAGCGCCAGCGAGGCGTGTACGCAGCAGTAGTCGAACTCGATGCCCTGGCCGATACGGTTTGGACCGCCGCCCAGCACCATAATCTTGTCGCGGTCAACTGACGGATTCGCTTCGCACTCGTCTTCATAGGTGGAGTACATGTACGCGGTGTCGGTAGAAAACTCTGCCGCACAGGTGTCGACGCGCTTGTAAACCGGGTGCAGGTCGTACTGGTCGCGCAGCTTGCGGATCTCCGCTTCGCGCACGCCCGCCAGTTTAGCCAGGCGCGCATCGGCGAAGCCTTTACGCTTCAGCATGCGCAGGAAGTCTGCGTCCAGGCCGTTGATGCCCAGCTCTGCCACTTTCTCTTCCAGACGCACCAGCTCTTCAATCTGTACCAGGAACCAGCGGTCGATGTTGGTCAGGTTGAACACGCCGTCGACGGACAGGCCGGCACGGAAGGCATCGGCGATGTACCAGATGCGCTCCGCACCCGCGTCTTTCAGCTCGCGGCGGATTTTGGTCAGCGCTTCAGGGTCGTCCAGGCTCACTTTCGGGTCAAAGCCGGTCGCGCCCACTTCGAGGCCGCGCAGCGCTTTCTGCAGGGATTCCTGCTGCGTGCGGCCAATCGCCATCACTTCACCGACGGATTTCATCTGGGTGGTCAGGCGGTCGTTGGCGCCGGCAAATTTCTCGAAGTTGAAGCGTGGAATTTTAGTCACAACGTAGTCGATGGACGGCTCGAAGGACGCAGGGGTGCGGCCACCGGTGATGTCGTTCATCAGCTCGTCGAGGGTATAACCCACCGCCAGTTTCGCCGCCACTTTCGCAATCGGGAAGCCGGTCGCTTTAGAGGCCAGCGCGGAGGAACGGGACACGCGCGGGTTCATTTCGATAACAATCAGACGGCCGGTTTTCGGGTTTACGGAGAACTGCACGTTAGAACCGCCGGTTTCCACGCCGATTTCACGCAGTACCGCCATCGAGGCGTTACGCATGATTTGATACTCTTTGTCGGTCAGCGTCTGGGCTGGCGCAACGGTGATGGAGTCGCCGGTGTGGATACCCATCGCATCGAAGTTTTCGATGGAGCAGACGATGATGCAGTTGTCGTTTTTATCACGCACCACTTCCATCTCGTACTCTTTCCAGCCAATCAGCGATTCATCAATCAGCAGCTCTTTGGTTGGGGAAAGATCCAGACCGCGTTCGCAAATCTCTTCGAACTCTTCGCGGTTGTAGGCAATACCGCCGCCGGTGCCGCCCATGGTGAACGATGGACGGATGATGCACGGATAGCCCACTTCAGCCGCAACGGCCAGCGCTTCTTCCATGTTGTGTGCGATACCGGAGCGCGCGGTGTCGAGGCCGATTTTCTTCATCGCCACGTCGAAGCGGCGACGGTCTTCGGCTTTATCAATCGCGTCGGCGGTCGCGCCAATCATGGTCACGCCGAACTCGGCCAGCACGCCCTGACGCTCCAGCTCCAGCGCGCAGTTCAGCGCCGTCTGGCCGCCCATGGTCGGCAGCACCGCATCCGGGCGCTCTTTTTCGATGATTTTACGTACCACTTCCCAGTGAATCGGCTCGATGTAGGTTGCATCAGCCATTTCCGGGTCGGTCATGATGGTGGCCGGGTTAGAGTTCACCAGGATGACGCGGTAGCCCTCTTCACGCAGGGCTTTACACGCCTGCGCGCCGGAGTAGTCGAATTCGCAGGCCTGGCCGATAACGATCGGGCCAGCGCCAAGGATCAGGATGCTTTTTATGTCTGTACGTTTTGGCATTGTCTTCTCGGCTCCTGATTATTTAGCGGTCTTACGGTATTGCTCGATGAGTTCGATGAAGTGATCGAACAGCGGCGCGGCGTCGTGCGGGCCCGGGCTCGCTTCCGGGTGGCCCTGGAAGCTGAATGCTGGCTTATCGGTGCGATGAATCCCCTGCAGGGTGCCATCGAACAGCGACTTATGGGTCACGCGCAGGTTAGCCGGCATTGAGGCTTCATCGACGGCGAAGCCGTGGTTTTGCGCGGTGATCATCACCGTGTTGTTATCGATATCTTTCACCGGGTGGTTACCACCGTGGTGGCCGAACTTCATCTTGACGGTGTTCGCACCGCTCGCCAGCGCCAGCAGCTGATGGCCGAGGCAGATGCCGAATACCGGGATGTCGGTTTCCAGGAAGGACTTGATGGCGGCGATGGCGTAATCGCACGGTGCCGGGTCGCCAGGACCGTTGGACAGGAAAATACCGTCCGGATTCATCTTCAACACTTCTTCGGCAGACGTTTGTGCAGGCACTACCGTCAGGCGGCAGCCGCGGTCAACCAGCATGCGCAGGATGTTGCGCTTGGCGCCAAAATCGTAGGCCACCACGTGGAACGGCAGCTCGCTCTCTTTTTTCGCTTCCGGCAGGTCGCCTTCCAGCGTCCAGCTACCCTGAGTCCAGCTGTAGGCTTCAGCGGTAGTCACTTCTTTCGCCAGGTCCATGCCGTTCAGGCCCGGGAAAGCTTTCGCTTTTTCCAGCGCCAGCGTCGTATCGAGGTTATCACCTGCGATGATGCAGCCGTTCTGTGCACCCTTCTCGCGCAGCAGACGCGTTAACTTACGGGTATCGATATCGGCAATCGCCACGATGTTATGGCGCTTCAGGTAAGAAGAGAGATCTTCAGTGTTGCGGAAGTTGCTGGCAATCAGCGGCAGGTCACGAATGACAAGGCCTTGCGCATGTACCTGAGAGGATTCTTCGTCAGCCGCATTGGTGCCGACATTGCCGATATGAGGATAAGTAAGAGTAACGATTTGGCGAGAATAGGAAGGATCAGTGAGGATTTCTTGATAACCGGTCATTGAAGTATTGAAAACGACTTCCCCAACCGCCGAACCCGTTGCCCCTATGGCCCGACCGATAAACTGGGTTCCGTCTTCCAGAACCAATAGCGCTGACTTAATCAAAACACCCTCCAGAGAATATTCACTCACTTTATTTGCATATTAATTCATAACCATGTCATGGATCAATGCAAATGTGTTGCCAGCGGATTTTTGGCAAACGGCGGCATTCTGGAGATTTGGTGGGTAAAAGTCAACTTAAAACCGACATTTTGTTTAGTCTTTTGCGTATCTGACGAGGTGAGTGAAGCTTAAGCGACAAAAAGATCAGGTAAATCACTACGGAAAACGCTTGCGCACCGGGTTTAATGAAAAATGAGTCGGCACAGCATCAAAAAGTGGACCAAATGGTCAAAATTTACATTTAAGTAACGAAAATCAAGGGGAATAACTATACTTTCAAGGATAAAAAAACAAAATGAGCACGAAACGGATAAAATAAAAGGGCAATAAATTATTGCCCTATGCAATCAAATGATTACGACTGCAATAACCACATCACGATGGGTAATAATGCTTACAAATTGTTGAGATCCAGCACATCTCTCATATCAAAAAGACCATTTTTTTTCTCTTTCAGCCACAAAGCGGATCGAACGGCACCATTGGCAAACGTCATTCGGCTGGACGCTTTATGCGTAATTTCGACGCGCTCGCCAATATCGGCGAACATCGCGGTATGTTCGCCGACGATGTCACCCGCCCGGACGGTTGCGAAACCAATGGTGCCTGGCACGCGTTCCCCGGTGTGGCCTTCGCGGGCATAGACCGCACAGTCTTTTAAATCTTTATCAAGTGCATGAGCAATCGCTTCGCCCATCGCCAGCGCCGTGCCGGATGGCGCATCAACCTTATAGCGGTGGTGAGCTTCAACAATCTCAATATCGGTGTAGTTGCCCATCACCTTCGCGGCCTTCTCCAGCAGCTTCAGCATGACATTAACCCCCACGCTAAAGTTTGCGGCGAAGACAATCGCAATCTCTTTGGATGCATCCTGGATAGCCTGCTTGCCCGCATCGTCAAAACCGGTGGTGCCGATCACCATCCCCTTGCCGTGCTGGCGGCAAAATGCCAGATGCGCGAGCGTCCCTTCCGGGCGGGTAAAATCGATGAAGACATCGAAGTCCTCTTTAACCGCATCCAGGCTGCTTTGTACGGTTACGCCGGTCTTTCCCGCGCCCGCCAGCTCACCAGCATCGGTCCCCAGAAGTGATGAACCGTCACGCTCCAGCGCCGCGCCAAGTGCTACGCCATCCATCTGAAGTGCCGCCTGAATCAGCTGACGGCCCATACGTCCACCCGCGCCCGCAATGGCGACACGGATCTGTGCATCATGCATAGTTATTCTCTTACGTTAAAATGATGTAAACCGTTTTCAGATTAACCAGCCTTTCTGAGCACTGCCAACTGAAAACACCAATAATTAGAATTTAACGTGAAACCGACTTAAATATCAGTAAAAGACATGATTTTGTCGTCACGATAAAGTAACGGGTAAAAAAAAGGCCAGCACAGGAGGTGCTGGCCTTTCATCAGAAAAGGGACTATTCGACTTCGCGGGCGTCGATGCGCAGTTCTTTCGGCACTTCGAAAACAATGTTCTCTTCACGTCCTTCCAGCGGCACCGCTTCGCCGCCGCCCAGCTCCTGCAGACGGGAAATGACGTTTTGTACCAGAATATCCGGCGCGGACGCCCCGGCCGTCACGCCAACGCAGGCCGCGTCTTTAACCCACGCTTCCTGAATATCCGTGGCATCGTCGATCAGGAACGCCGCCTTCCCCATTCGCTGTGCCAGTTCAGCCAGACGGTTAGAGTTGGAGGAGTTCTTAGAGCCGACCACCAGCACCACGTCCGCCTGTTCAGCCAGCGCGCGCACCGCTTCCTGACGATTGGTGGTGGCGTAGCAGATGTCATCCTTGCGCGGCCCGACGATTTTCGGGAAGCGCTGACGCAGGGCGTCAATCACGTCTGAGGTATCGTCGACGGAGAGCGTCGTCTGGGTCATAAACGACAGACGGGATTCGTTCTTCACGTTCAGCGTCAGGACATCTTCCGGCGACTCTACCAGATACATTCCCCCTTCCGGGTTGCTGTACTGGCCCATGGTGCCTTCAACTTCCGGGTGACCGGCGTGGCCAATCAGAATCGACTCTTCACCGCGACGGCTGGCGCGCGCCACTTCCATATGCACCTTGGTTACCAGCGGACAGGTCGCATCAAAGACGGTCAGATCGCGACTTTTCGCTTCGTTACGGACCGCCTGAGAGACGCCGTGCGCGGAGAAGATCAGGATCGCACCGTCAGGCACTTCGCTGATCTGCTCGATAAAGATGGCACCGCGTTCGCGCAGGCTGTCGACCACGTAGCGGTTATGCACCACTTCGTGACGCACATAAATCGGCGCGCCGTAAATCTCCAGCGCGTTTTCAACAATGCTGATAGCGCGGTCTACACCGGCGCAAAAGCCGCGCGGGTTAGCCAACAGGATCTGCATTTCAGGCCTCCAGTACCGGATCGATTTCCAGCACTTCAACATCAAAATGAACGGTACGCCCGGCAAGCGGATGGTTGAAGTCAACGGTAATCGAGTCGCCGTTGATTTCGCGGATCACGCCAGGCATTTCGCTGCCGTCCATAGCGGTAAAGAGCATAATTGCCCCGATCTCCGGTTCACCCGCGTCCATAAACTCACGACGGGAGAAATACTGGATCAGATCCGGGCTTGGCACGCCAAACGCGGCATCCGGCTCCAGCGAAAAGGCTTTTTTCTCACCCTCTTTCAGACCGAGAAGCTGCTGTTCAAGGCCTTCAGACAGGGAGGTATCACCAAGACGAAACAGGGCCGGTTTGCCGTTATTGCGGGTGGATTCAGCCGTTGAGCCGTCATCCAGCTTCAGCGTAAAGTGAACGAGAACCGCGCTGTTGCTCTGTACGGATTTAGACATGCAAATTGCTCGCTTGTTTTGGGTCACCTGTTGCCCGGTGGCGCTACGCTTACCGGGCCTACGGGAAGCCACAAATTCTGTAGGCCGGGTAAGCGTAGCGCCACCCGGCATTGATGCTTACGCCTGCTCTTTCGCGGCCGGTTTAGGCAAGAAGCCTTCCAGCACGATTAACGCCGCACCGATGCAAATGGCGCTATCGGCGAGGTTAAAGGTCGCGAAGTGCCAGTCGCCGACGTAGAAGTCGATCATATCGACCACAAAGCCGTGCCACAGGCGATCAAACAGGTTGCCCAGCGCGCCGCCAATGATCAGCGCGTAGGCGATGTTATTCAGCTTTTGCGTTGCCTTCGAGCGGTACATCAGCACCGCCAGGATCACGCAGATACCGAGAGCGATACCCGCAAAGAACCAGCGCTGCCAGCCACCGCTGTCGGCAAGGAAACTGAACGCCGCACCGTAGTTGCGCGCGTAGTGCAGGTTAAGCGACGGGAACAGCGGCACCGTCTCCCCCAGAGCAAAGTTCTGGAGGATCAGGAACTTGCTGCCCAGATCGATAATCAGCACCACCACAACCAGCCACAGCCAGCGCAGTCCTGTTG
Organism: Enterobacter sp. SST3; assembly: GCF_000286655.1. NCBI lineage: Bacteria > Pseudomonadati > Pseudomonadota > Gammaproteobacteria > Enterobacterales > Enterobacteriaceae > Enterobacter > Enterobacter sp. SST3. The sequence continues at coordinate 181,375 of NZ_ALNS01000023.1, forward strand.
AACAGAGAGTTTTACTCATCAGGCAAACTTACGTTTTTCGCCGTCACCGGCGACGTTGCTTACACAGCGTCCGCAGATGTCTGCGTGTTCCGCCACCTGACCGACATCGGTGGTGTAATGCCAGCAACGCGGGCATTTCTCACCGTCGGCTTTGCTCAGCGCGACTTTCAGTCCTTTGAGCAGTTCGCTCTGCTGAGCATCAGCAGACGCGTCAGCATAATCCGCAACTTTCGCACCGGAGGTCAACAGGACAAATCGTAATTCATCGCCCAGCGCCGTCAGCTTCGCCGCCAGCTCTGGCTCCGCGTACAGGGTCACCGCCGCTTCCAGAGAGCCGCCGACTTTCTTATCAGCACGCGCCTGCTCGATAACCTTGTTCACTTCGCCACGCACTTTCAGCAGCTCGTCCCAGAAGGCATCGTTCATCGCTTCGGTGCTGGAGAGATCGAACAGACCTTCGTACCATTCGCCGGTGAAGACATACTTCTCACGATCGCCCGGCAGGTAACCCCAGATTTCATCCGCGGTGAAGGACATGATCGGCGCCATCCAGCGTACCAGCGCTTCTGCGATATGGAACAGCGCGGTCTGGCAGCTACGACGCGCCACGCTGTCCGCTTTCGCGGTGTACTGGCGGTCTTTGATGATGTCGAGGTAGAACGAGCCCATCTCGATGGAGCAGAAGCGCATCAGGCGCTGCACCACTTCGTGGAAGTCATAAGACTCATAGGCCTTCAGGATATCTTCCTGCGCCGCTTTCGCGCAGCCTACCGCCCAGCGGTCCAGCACCACCATCTCTTCCGGTTTCACCATGTCTTTTGCCGGATCAAACCCGTTCAGGTTCGCCAGCAGGAAGCGCGCGGTGTTACGGATACGACGATAGCTGTCGGCAGCGCGTTTCAGGATCTCGTCAGACACCGCCATTTCGCCGGTGTAGTCGGTCGACGCCACCCACAGACGCAGAATGTCTGCGCCCAGCTTGTTCATCACATCCTGCGGAGAAACGGTATTACCGATAGATTTAGACATCTTACGGCCCTGACCATCCACGGTGAAGCCGTGAGTCAGTACCTGACGGTAAGGCGCTTTACCCTTCATGGCGGTAGAGATCATCAGAGATGACATGAACCAGCCGCGGTGTTGGTCAGACCCTTCCAGATACATATCGGCAGCGTGACCGGCAAACTCCGGACGCACGTCAACCACGGAGGAGTGGGTAGACCCGGAATCGAACCATACGTCCAGGGTATCCGGCACTTTCTCGTAGTTGTCAGCATCAGCGCCCAGGATGTCACGGGCGTCGAGATCCCACCACGCCTGGATGCCGTCAACTTCGACGCGCTTCGCCACTTCTTCCATCAGTTCCAGGGTGTTCGGGTGCAGCTCATGCGTCTCTTTATGCACGAACAGCGACATCGGCACGCCCCAGGTACGCTGACGGGAGATACACCAGTCAGGACGGTTAGCCACCATGGATTCGATACGCGCCTGGCCCCAGTCCGGGATCCACTGCACGCCTTTGATCTCTTTCAGAGACTGCTCGCGCAGGCCCTTCTGATCCATGCTGACGAACCACTGCGGGGTCGCACGGAAGATGATTGGCGTCTTGTGACGCCAGCAGCACGGATAGCTATGCTGCATTTTTTCAACGTGCAGCAGCGCGCCGCTGGTGCGCAGCATGTCGACAATAATGTCGTTCGCTTTGAAGACGTTGATGCCGTCCAGCGCCGGGTAGGTGCCAGGCAGGTAGGAGCCGTCCGGCCCCACCGGGTTAGCGATTTCCAGACCGTACTTCAGGCTGATGTTGTAGTCGTCAGGACCGTGGCCACCGGCGGTATGTACCGCACCGGTACCCGCGTCCAGCGTTACGTGGTCGCCCAGGATCGCCGGAACGTCGAAGTCCAGGAACGGGTGTTTGAAGCGCATCAGCTCCAGCGCGTCGCCTTTAACTGTGCCCAGCACGGTGTAATCGGCGATGTGCGCGCGCTTCAGCACACTTTCAACCAGATCTTTCGCCAGGATAACCGCCTGGCCGTCAATCTGCACCAGCGCGTATTCGAACTCACCGGATAGGGAGATCGCGCGGTTGGCTGGTAGGGTCCACGGGGTGGTGGTCCAGATCACCAGCGAGATCGGGCCGTTAACGGACGACACGCCAAATTTGGCTTTCACCGCATCCTGATCGACGGCATGGAAGGCTACGTCGATAGATGGAGAGGTTTTGTCGTAATACTCCACTTCCGCTTCTGCCAGCGCAGAACGGCAGTCCACGCACCAGTGCACCGGCTTCGCGCCTTTGTGAAGGTGGCCGTTACCGATGATTTTGCCCAGCGCACGGATGATGTTGGCTTCGGTTTTGAAGTCCATGGTCAGGTACGGATGCGACCAGTCGCCCAGTACGCCCAGACGGATGAAGTCAGCGCGCTGACCGTCAACCTGGGTGGCTGCGTATTCGCGGCACTTCGCACGGAACTCAGCGGCGGTGAATTTCTCACCAGGCTTGCCAAATTCCTGCTCAACTTTCAGCTCGATTGGCAGGCCGTGGCAGTCCCAGCCCGGAACGTAAGGCGAGTCATATCCCGCGAGTCCTTTGGACTTCACGATAATGTCTTTCAGAATCTTGTTTACAGAGTGACCAATATGAATGCTGCCATTCGCATAGGGAGGGCCATCATGCAGAATGAAGGTTTTTTTGCCTTTTTTGGCTGCACGAATGATGCCGTACAGGTCATCATCGGTCCAACGCGCCAGCATTCCCGGTTCACGCTTGGCGAGATCGCCGCGCATCGGGAACCCTGTTTCCGGCAAATTCAGGGTTGATTTATAGTCACTCATCAGATTCTCGGTTCCGTATTTATCACGTAGGCAGTTAAGCCGGGTTCAAAGCCCAAAAAACTCGCGGGCTGTTAATTCATCTCGCGCAATTTGCGCTTTGAGTTCATCCAGCGAACCAAATCGCTGCTCGTTGCGTATTTTTTTACGCAGTATCACATCTATATGGCGACCATACAGGTCCATTACAACGTCCAGCAGGTGCACTTCTAGCTGTTGACGCACACCGGCAACGGTCGGACGCGTGCCAATATTGGCGACGCCGTAGAACGGCTTATCGCCCAGTCCTGCCACTTCTACCGCATAGACCCCTTTAACCGGGGAAACCTGACGACGCAGCGGTATATTCGCCGTCGGGAAACCTATCGTGCGGCCCAGCGCATCGCCATGGACCACGCGACCAGAGATGGTGAACGGATGTCCCAGCAGGTTTTCTGCCGTATCCAGTTCATCGTTGGCCAGCGCCTGCCGCACTGCCGTGCTGCTGACGCGCACGCCGCCTTCACAGAAGGTCATCGCGCTGGTGACGTCAAAACCGTACTCCAGACCAGCCTTCTGTAATAGCAAGAAATCACCCTGACGACCAGCGCCAAAGCGGAAATCATCGCCCACGGCAAGAAACTGCACGCCAAGACGCTTCACCAGCAGGTCGCTGACGAAATTTTGTGCTGTCAGCGCGGCAAAGCGGCGATCGAAACGTACGCACAATACATAGTCCACGCCGGACTCAGCCAGATAGCGCAACTTCTCGCGCAGGCGTGTAAGACGGGCGGGAGATTTATCGCCCGCAAACAGCTCCAGCGGCTGCGGTTCGAAAAGCATCACTACAACGGGCAGGCCGCGGGCCTCCCCTTCTTTACGCAATCCCTGCAACAGCGCCTGATGACCACGATGCACGCCGTCGAAATTACCAATGGTCAGCACGCACCCGTGCGGGGCTCTGCTGAGATTATGTATGCCGCGTATCAGCTTCATGTCTGGCTCAAAACAGTGAAAATCGCCAAAGTATACCTTGTACAGCGGTTAAGGTTAACCGGCGATTGTTCGTGCAAAACAGAAAGCCGTAATGATTTCATCAGGCTGACCTTTCGCAGCGAAAAAATCTGCTCGCGAACTGCGATTTTTATGCCGAAAAGCTGTATTCACGGACAACAAGCTGGTAGAATCCTGCGCCATCACTACGTAACGTAGCGTCGCCACATTAACGGCGCTTATTTGCACAAATCCATTGACAAAAGAAGGTATAGAGGGCATATTCCTCGGCCTTTGAATTGTCCACATAGATCATATTTGGGAGTTGGACCTTGGCTAATATCAAATCAGCTAAGAAACGTGCTATTCAGTCTGAAAAGGCTCGTAAGCACAATGCAAGCCGTCGCTCTATGATGCGTACTTTCATCAAGAAAGTATACGCAGCTATCGAAGCTGGCGACAAAGCTGCTGCGCAGAACGCATTTAACGAAATGCAACCAATCGTGGATCGTCAGGCTGCTAAAGGTCTGATCCACAAAAACAAAGCAGCGCGTCATAAAGCAAACCTGACCGCGCAGATCAACAAACTGGCTTAATCGCCGCTTGTTGTTGCTTGTTTTAAAAGAACCCGCTTAACGCGGGTTTTTTTATATCTTCAGATTGCCGGTGGCGTAAACAGCGCCGAGTAGTCACGGTTACAGATTCGCTGTACCGCCGGATGCTGAATCATCCTTTCAGCAAAGATGGCGTGATACTCCTCCATCACGTTATCCACTCTGCCTATCTCCGTAATCTTGTCGTCCGAATAGAGATCGTGCGCGTAGAGCGTCGGCGCAACGAAGATGGCGTTGTGCGCTTCACCAAAGGCTTTCATCAGCGCCGCATCGTCAAATTCGCCGAGGATTTCCACGTTCAGCCCCTGCGAGTTAAACCAGTTCAGGAGCTTGCGCCCCAGCATGGAACGTCTTCCCGGCACCAGCAGTCGACGCTCTTCCAGGCAGGCCGGGAAGGGTTTCTCCGGCGGCGGATTAATGCACCAGAAGCTCACGCCGCATTCCCCAATTTTCACCGAGAACAGCCCTTCCTGCTGCGTGGAGTCGATCGGACAATCCGAGATAATCATGTCCAGCTTGTGCTGGCTCAGCTGTTCCAGCAGCATCTCGTGAGTGGATTCAAAGCAGCGCAGGTGGATTTGCTCGTCTTCGACCACCGCCGCATCCAGCACGCCGCTCACCAGCCGTTTGGACAGCGCATCCGCCACGCCAACATCAAAGAGCAGGTTCGACTCTTTGCGGTAGTTGACGATATCCAGCATCTCCTGGCTAAGGGTAAACATTTTGTCCGCGTAGCGGAAAACCAACTCACCCAGCTCGCTGGGTTCAATCCCGCGCCCCTTACGCTTGAACAGCTTGCCCTGCAAACGTTCTTCCAGCGCCTTGATTTGCCCGGTGATGGTTTGCGGCGTCAGGTAGAGCGCCTCTGCAGCCCCGACCACCGAGCCCTGTCTATAGACGTGCCAGAAGTAGTAAAGATGGTTGTAATTCAAATGAGACATCGCGTCTTCGCTCCTTGAGTGTGTTTCGGGAGAAGGATCGCCTCCTCCCGGTGTTCCGTTATGCCTGGACGGCCTGTCCGGACAATTTCACCTTCAACAAGGTATAACCAATTACGGCGGCCAGTAATGACCCGATGAGAATGCCGAGTTTCGCCCAGACGATCAGCTCAGGCGCATGCGCGCCAAACGCCAGCGTCGAGATAAAGATCGACATCGTAAACCCTATTCCACACAGCACGCCGACGGCCATAATCTGCTTAAACGTGGTGCCGTGCGGCAATGACGCCAGCTTCAGTTTCGTCGCCAGCCAGCAAAAGAGGCTAATACCCAGCGGCTTACCGATAAACAGACCGGCAATAATGCCCAGCGGCAGCACGGACGTCAGCCCGTCCAGCGTCACGCCGCCCAGCGAAACCCCGGCATTGGCAAACGCAAACAGGGGCAGGATCATAAAGGCGACCCACGGGTGCAGCACATGCTCCAGCTGTTTGGCCGGCGACTTGCCGTTCTGCGGCTTAAGCGGCACGAAGAAGCCGACGATCACCCCAGCCAGCGTGGCGTGCACGCCGGATTTCAGCACCGCTGTCCACAGCACCATCCCCACGAGGATGTAGATACCGATGCGGCGCACATTAAAGATGTTCAGCAGCGCCAGCACCGCAATCGCTCCGGCAGCCACGCTCAGAGACAGGATCGACAGATCGCTGGTGTAGAACAGCGCGATAATCACAATGGCGCCAAGGTCATCGATGATCGCCAGCGCCATCAGGAAGATTTTCAGCGCAACCGGCACGCGGCTTCCCAGCAAGGCCAGCACCCCGAGCGCAAAGGCGATATCCGTCGCGGCCGGGATCGCCCAGCCGTGACGTGCAACCGGATCCTGCCAGGTGAACGCCAGGAAGAGCAGCGCCGGCACCACCATCCCACCGAGCGCGGCAATGACCGGGAACGCCGCGCGCTGGCGGCTGGCAAGCGAGCCCAGAACCAGCTCACGCTTAACTTCAAGCCCCACCAGCAGGAAGAACACCGCCATCAGCGCATCGTTGATCCACAGCAGCATGTTCTTGTTAATTTCCAGCGCCCCGACCTTCAGCTCAACGGGCGTTTCCAGAAATGCATGATAGAGATCCCGCGTGATGCCAAGATTAGCCAGCACCATCGCGGCCGCTGCGGCAATAATCAGGAGCACGCCACCGGACGCCTCACTGCTAAAGAAACGGTGTAGTAATTTCATTTAAGTTCTCTCTTTTACAACAATACCTCGATAAAACCATAATACCAAGCCAAATAGCTCGGCAAAAACAGATTAATATTGAGTATAGATTCACTTTTACCGAGCAATAACCGTAAATAAAAAAAGCCCGGAATCGCTTCCGGGCTTTTTGAAGATGAAAACCAGCTAACGGATTAGCGGGTCAAATCATCGAAGAATTTTTTGACGCCATCGAAGAAGCTTTTGGAACGCGGGCTGTTTTTCTCACCCGTCGGACCACCAAAGCTTTCCTGCAACTCTTTCAGCAGCTGTTTCTGCTTATCGTTCAGGCCAACCGGCGTTTCCACGACGACGCGGCACAGCAGGTCGCCCTGCGCACCACCGCGAACGGATTTAACGCCTTTCCCGCGCATGCGGAACAGCTTACCGGTCTGGGTCTCGCCCGGGATCTTCAGATTGACGCGACCATCCAGCGTCGGCACTTCGATTTCGCCGCCGAGAGCCGCCATCGCGAAGTTGATCGGCACTTCACAGTACAGGTTATTCCCTTCGCGCTCGAAGATAGCGTGCTGTTTCACCTGCACCTGAACGTACAGATCGCCTGCCGGTGCGCCGTGTTCACCAGCTTCACCCTCACCCGCCAGACGGATGCGGTCGCCCGTATCCACGCCAGCCGGGATTTTAACGGACAGGGTCTTGGTTTTCTCAACGCGACCGTGGCCGTGGCATTTGGTGCACGGATCTTTAATCAGCGTACCGCGACCGTGACAGTGAGGGCAGGCCTGCTGTACCGCGAAGAAGCCCTGACGCATCTGGACCTGACCGGAGCCGTGACAGGTTGGACAGGTCTGCGGCTGAGTACCCGCTTTCGCGCCGCTGCCGTGGCAGACGTCACACTCTTCCAGCGTCGGAATACGGATCTCTTTGGTAACACCGCGAACGGCCTCTTCCAGCGTCAGATCCATGTTGTAGCGCAGATCCGCGCCGCGCGCCGCGCGCTGACGACCACGCCCACCGCCGAAGATGTCGCCGAAGACATCGCCAAAGATATCGCTGAAGTCGGCACCGCCGCCAAAGCCGCCGCCACCGAATCCACCGCCGCCCATGCCGCCCTGTTCAAAGGCTGCGTGACCGTACTGGTCATAGGCTGCACGTTTTTGTGCATCGGTCAGGACTTCGTAGGCTTCTTTGATCTCTTTAAATTTGGCTTCAGCCTCTTTGTCACCCTGATTACGGTCCGGGTGGAATTTCATGGCCAGGCGCTTATACGCCTTTTTGATTTCACGCTCTTCCGCAGTTTTCGGAACGCCTAAAATCTCGTAATAGTCTTGCTTTGCCATTGGTTTTTTTAAGCCCCTTAACATGCGAGCACGGGCGTGGAGAGTTCTCCTACGCCCGTGCCGATTAATTACCCTGCATCAGGGCGATTATTTTTTATCTTTAACTTCTTCGAACTCAGCGTCGACAACGTCGTCGTCTTTCGCATTGTTCGCCGAAGCGTCAGCGCCCGCCTGCTGTTGAGCGTGCTGCTGCTGAGCGATTTCCATCAGCTTCTGAGAAGCCTGTGCCAGTTCCTGCATCTTCGCTTCGATGTCCGCTTTATCTTCACCTTTCAGTGAGGATTCCAGCGCACTCAGTGCAGCTTCGATAGCAGTCTTGTCTTCCGCTGGCAGTTTATCGCCTGCTTCTTCAACCTGCTTACGGGTGCTGTGCAGCAGATGGTCACCCTGGTTGCGGGTCTGAACCAGCTCTTCGAACTTACGGTCGGATTCCGCGTTAGCTTCGGCATCGCGAACCATTTTTTCGATTTCCGCTTCGTTCAGACCAGAAGATGCCTTGATGGTGATCTTCTGCTCTTTACCGCTGTTTTTGTCTTTCGCAGACACGTGCAGGATACCGTCAGCATCGATGTCGAAGGTGACTTCGATCTGTGGCATGCCGCGCGGTGCCGGGTTAATACCGTCCAGGTTGAACTGACCCAGAGATTTGTTATCCGCCGCACGCTTACGCTCACCCTGCAGCACATGGATGGTTACCGCAGACTGGTTGTCTTCAGCGGTAGAGAACACCTGGCTGTGCTTGGTTGGGATGGTGGTGTTTTTGTTGATGAGCGCAGTCATCACACCGCCCATGGTTTCGATACCCAGAGACAGCGGGGTAACGTCCAGCAGCAGTACGTCTTTCACTTCACCGGTCAGTACGCCACCCTGAACCGCAGCACCGATAGCCACTGCTTCGTCCGGGTTAACGTCTTTACGTGGCTCTTTACCAAAGAACTCAGCCACTTTCTTCTGCACCATTGGCATACGGGTCTGGCCACCAACGAGGATAACGTCGTTGATATCAGACACGGACAGGCCAGCGTCCTGCAGAGCAACTTTCAGCGGCTCGATAGAACGGTTCACCAGGTCTTCTACCAGGCTTTCCAGTTTCGCACGGGTCACTTTGATGTTCATGTGTTTAGGACCGGTCGCGTCTGCAGTGATGTACGGCAGGTTCACGTCGGTCTGCTGAGCGGAAGACAGTTCGATCTTCGCTTTCTCAGCGGCTTCTTTCAGGCGCTGCATAGCCAGCGGGTCGTTACGCAGGTCAATGCCCTGATCTTTCTTGAACTCGTCAACGAGGTAGTTGATCAGACGGGTATCGAAGTCTTCACCACCCAGGTGGGTATCACCGTTGGTTGCCAGAACTTCGAAGGTTTTTTCGCCGTCAACTTCGTCGATTTCGATAATAGAGATATCGAAGGTACCACCACCCAGGTCGTAAACCGCGATAGTACGGTTGCCGACTTCTTTATCCAGACCGTAAGCCAGAGCAGCCGCGGTTGGTTCGTTGATGATACGTTTTACTTCCAGACCTGCGATACGGCCAGCATCTTTGGTTGCCTGACGCTGAGCATCGTTGAAGTATGCAGGAACGGTGATAACAGCTTCAGTTACCGGCTCACCCAGGTAATCTTCCGCGGTTTTCTTCATTTTTTTCAGCACTTCAGCAGAAATCTGCGGTGGTGCCGTTTTGGTGCCTTTCACATCAAGCCATGCATCGCCGTTATCTGCCGCGATGATTTTGTAAGGCATGATGGAAACGTCACGCTGAACTTCTTCGTCCTGGAAGCGGCGACCGATCAGGCGTTTAATCGCAAACAGAGTGTTTTGCGGGTTTGTCACTGCCTGACGTTTAGCCGGCTGACCAACCAGAGTTTCACCGTCCTGGGTATAAGCAATGATAGAAGGCGTGGTGCGATCGCCCTCGGCGTTCTCCAGCACGCGTGCAGTAGTGCCATCCATAATCGCTACACAAGAGTTGGTAGTACCCAGGTCGATACCAATAATTTTACCCATCTAAACGTCTCCACTAAAAATTCAGTCAACATGTGGTTGTGTACCTGTAATAAGGGCAGAACGTGCTTTTTCAACTGCCCAGATTTGATTTTTTTCAGGTCCACACACTGCGGTTGACTACAAGATGGGGTCGCGACGGCATCCATCAAGGGGCAAGCATAAAAAAAATTTTAATTTCACCCTGATGAGATCATAGACGCCATCGATTGCGCCCATTATGATGCCGCGCCCCGTCAGGGAGAACTGACGCGGGTTTAACCATTTCACCATATTAATGATGATTTTTTTGAGGACTTATGGGCAACACTAAGTTGGCTAATCCGGCTCCGCTGGGCCTGATGGGTTTTGGCATGACCACTATTCTGCTGAACCTGCACAATATCGGGATGTTCCCGATGGATGGCATCATCCTGGCGATGGGCATTTTTTATGGCGGTATCGCGCAAATCTTTGCGGGCCTGCTGGAATATAAGAAAGGCAATACCTTCGGCTTAACCGCCTTCACCTCTTACGGTTCTTTCTGGCTGACCCTGGTCGCCATTCTGCTGCTGCCTAAAATGGGCATGGCAGACGCGGCAAACGCCCACTTCCTGGGCGTCTACCTGGGCCTGTGGGGCGTCTTCACCCTGTTCATGTTCTTCGGTACTCTGAAAGGCAACCGCATGCTGCAGTTCGTCTTCCTGAGCCTGACCGTGCTGTTTGCCCTGCTGGCAATCGGTCACCTGGTGGATAACGAAGGCATCGTTCACGTTGCCGGCTGGATTGGTCTGGTTTGCGGCGCAAGCGCTATCTACCTGGCAATGGGTGAAGTGCTGAACGAGCAGTTTGACCGCACCGTGCTACCGATTGGTGAAAAACACTGATCCCTCTGTCGTGCCCGCCTGGCGGGCACGACATCCCCCCGCCTGACGAAGCCAAAATCCCAATACCAGCCCCATCACCGACAGCGCCAGCACGTACCAGGCCGGAGCCATGGGAGACACGCCCATCAGGACCGTCACCGCAATCGGCGTCAGCCCACCGAAAATGGCATACGACACGTTGTAGGAAAATGAGATCCCGGTGAAGCGAACCTCCGGCGGGAACGCGCGCACCATGACGTAAGGCACCGCGCCGACAACGCCCACGCACAGCCCTACCACGCCGTACAGCAGGAACAACTGTTCAGGATGGCTGCCTGCCAGATGGTAAAACGCCCAGCTTGAAGCGGCCAGTAACAGGCTGCCGACAATAAAGGTAACGCTGGCCCCGAAACGATCTGCCGCCAGCCCGGCGGCCAGACAGCCAAAGCAGAGCATGATTGTCGCGATACTGTTCGCCTGTAGCGTCACGGCTGGGGCGAAACCGTACTGCTTTTGCAGCCACACCGGAGACATCAATATCACCACCACAATCCCGGCCGAGAGTAGCCAGGTGAGCAGCATCGACACCACCACCGCCTTTTTATGACGTACCACAACCGCCTTCACCGGCAGCTCCTGCGCCAGCGCTTTACGCTGCTGCATCTCGAGGAAAATCGGTGTCTCCTGCAGCCAGCGGCGCAGGTACATCGCAACCAGGCCAAACGCCCCGCCCAGCAGGAACGGAATACGCCAACCCCAGTCGTGTACGGCCTGCTGCGTCATGCTGGTATTCACAATGGTGGCGACCACCGAGCCGAGCAGGATCCCGATGGTCAGCCCCGCGGTTAAGGTTCCACAGGCGATACCAATGCGGCGCGCCGGAACATGCTCTGCGACAAACACCCACGCGCCCGGCACTTCACCGCCAATCGCCGCGCCCTGAAGCACGCGCATCAGCAACAGCAGCAGCGGCGCGAGAATGCCCATCGAGGCATAGGTGGGCAGCAGACCAATGGCCAGCGTGGGGACCGCCATCAGCAGGATGCTGAGGGTAAACATCTTTTTACGCCCGACCAGATCGCCAAAGTGGGCCATAATAATGCCGCCCAGCGGACGCGCCAGATACCCGGCAGCAAAAATGCCGAAGGTTTGCACCTGACGCAGCCACTCCGGTATATCTGCCGGGAAGAAGAGCTCCCCCACTACGGCAGCGAAGAAGACGAAGATAATGAAGTCGTAAAACTCCAGCGCACCGCCTAAGGCCGCGAGCGTGAGGGTTTTGTAGTCCTGTCGATTCAGAGGTCGGGTGTTATGTGACATAGCGAACCATTATGCGTGTATTGTGGATTTATTTTTACAGCAATCGTAAAGAAAAAATTACTATACCGTAAAACCGTTACCACGCTATCGCCGCTTCAGCTTATGTCACATATTGATTAATTTCAGGAGATTGTTTCGCGACGCGCGTTTTTAGGACGAAAAGCTGCTACCACTTTCTCATCGGTTTCGACATACGGGCCGTCAAGCAGCTGTATACAATACGGTACACTTGCAAAGATGCCGTGAACGATGACGCTGCCGTCTTCCGCTTTTAGCCCTTCCAGCGTCTCTTTGATCGACTTCGGCTGGCCCGGCAGGTTCAGAATCAACGCCTGCTTGCGGATCACCCCTACCTGGCGGGAAAGAATGGCCGTCGGGACAAAGTGTAGACTGATCTGGCGCATCTGTTCGCCGAAGCCCGGCATTTCACGATCGGCAATCGCCAGCGTCGCGTCCGGCGTCACATCACGGCGCGCGGGCCCGGTTCCGCCGGTGGTTAACACCAGGTGACAGCTCATCTCATCCACCAGCTCACACAGGGTCTGCTCGATAATCGGCTGTTCGTCGGGAATCAGGCGAGTCTGGATCTCAAACGGGGTAGTCAGTGCACTGGCCAGCCACGCTTCCAGAGCGGGGATGCCTTTATCCTGGTAAACACCGCTGGAGGCGCGGTCAGAAATCGACACTAAGCCGATGCGTAAGGTATTCATATCCATTCCATTCAAAGAGTACTGATTAAAGGGAATGATACACGCAGAGAGGAAATTCAGACAGGGTACGAAAGCAGTCGCGTGACCGGGAGCCCGGTCACGCGGAATGATTACAGCAGGTCGCCGATCATTTTTTCCAGTTTTTCCTGGTCAACAGCAAACTTACGGATACCGTCCGCCAGTTTGTCTACGGCCATTGGATCCTGGTTGTGCTGCCACAGGAACTCGGATTCAGTGATGCGCTCTGGGCGTGCTTTCACTTCACCGGTGTAGGACAGTTTACGCTCCAGAGTACCTTCGCTTTCAGCCAGCTCTTTCAGCAGTGCAGGCGCGATGGTCAGGCGGTCACAGCCAGCCAGCTCGATGATTTCACCGACGTTACGGAAGCTTGCGCCCATAACCACAGTCTCATAGCCATGCTGTTTGTAGTATTCGTAGATTTCAGTCACAGAAATCACGCCTGGATCTTCAGCCGGTGCGTACTCTTTCTTATCGGTGTTGGCTTTGTACCAGTCCAGAATACGACCCACGAACGGAGAAATCAGGTATACGCCAGCTTCTGCACATGCACGCGCCTGTGCGAAGGAGAACAGCAGGGTCAGGTTACAGTTGATACCCTCTTTTTCCAGCTGCTCTGCCGCGCGGATACCCTGCCAGGTAGAAGCCAGTTTGATCAGGATACGATCGTTGCTGATGCCCGCATCGTTGTACAGTTTGATCAGACGTTTTGCTTTCGCGATAGACGCTTCGGTGTCGTAGGAGAGACGCGCGTCCACTTCGGTAGAGATACGGCCCGGAACCAGTTTCAGGATCTCCAGACCGATGTTCACGGCCAGTTTATCAGTAGCGTCCACAACCTGCTGCGCGCGGTCGTTGCTCTGCGCTTTCGCCCAGGTCACAGCCTCGTCAATCAGTTTGCGATACTCAGGGATCTGTGCGGCGTTAAGGATCAGAGAAGGGTTAGTTGTGGCATCCTGCGGCTGGTACAGCTTCATTGCCGCGATATCTCCGGTGTCAGCTACGACAGTGGTGAACTGACGAAGGGAGGTCAATTTATCCGTCATGATAGTGTTTCTCTTTTAACGTGCCCTGGATAATTCACGCTACCGACAGCATGCCTGCAGCGGAAAAATGACAGGTTTACTTGTTAGGGGGATGTAACCGGTCTGCCCTGATGATAACACGACGGAGGGGTAGCGCAACCGCAGACAGTGCGCTTAGGCAGAGTATGATAAACTCAGAATATTAACAGGCTGCTAAGCAACAGCATGCCCAATCAGTGGTAGCGCTTACATATTCACGTTGGCATCAACAAGAGGGACGTTAATGCCTGATTTCTTTTTCTTTATTAACGAAGTCCTCTGGGGTTCGATAATGATTTACCTGCTTCTGGGAGCAGGTATTTGGTTTACGCTACGCAGTGGGTTTATCCAGTTTCGCTATATTCGCAAGTTTGGCAGAAGTCTGAAAAACAGCGTCACGCCCCAGCCGGGCGGATTAACGTCGTTTCAGGCGCTCTGTACCAGCCTTGCGGCACGCCTGGGTAGCGGGAATCTGGCGGGGGTAGCACTGGCCATCAGCGCCGGTGGGCCAGGCGCGGTCTTCTGGATGTGGATGACGGCACTTCTCGGTATGGCCACCTCCTTTGCCGAAAGTTCGCTTGCGCAACTCTACAAAGAGAAAGATAAGCGCGGCCAGTTTCGCGGTGGTCCAGCCTGGTACATGGCGCGTGGCCTGGGGATGCGCTGGATGGGCGTCCTGTTCTCGCTTTTTTTACTGCTCGCGTACGGTCTTATTTTTAATACCGTCCAGGCGAACTCGGTCGCCCATGCCATGCGCTATGCCTTCTCCTGCCCCGAGTGGCTCGCGGGTCTCGCTTTAGCTTCGATCGTTCTGCTTACCATTTCATTCGGTCTCAAGGGTATCGCTCGCCTGATGCAGTGGCTGGTACCCATTATGGCGCTGCTCTGGGTTGCCGCGAGCCTGTTCGTCGCCGCACTGCATCTCGACCAGGTGCCGGGCGTGCTTGCCACCATCGTCAAAAGCGCCTTTGGCTGGCGCGAAGTGGCTTCCGGCGCGCTGGGCTACACCTTCAGCCAGGCGCTGATGGCGGGTTTTCAGCGGGGCATGTTCTCCAATGAAGCCGGTATGGGGTCAACCCCCAATGCGGCAGCCGCCGCCTCTTCCTGGCCGCCACACCCGACCGCACAAGGTATTGTGCAGATGATTGGCGTCTTTACCGATACCATTATTATCTGTTCCGCCAGCGCCATGATTTTGCTGCTGGCAGGCCCCGTACCCCACGCGTCGGGAACCGTCGGGATACAGCTTCTTCAGCAGGCGCTGGTGACCCTGACCGGCGGCTGGGGAGCCGGATTTGTCTCGCTCATCCTGATCTTATTTGCCTTCAGCTCGATAGTGGTGAATTACCTCTACGCCGAAAATAACCTTATTTTCCTGAAACTCGACTCCCGCGCCGCGATCGGAACTCTGCGTCTGGGGGTTATCCTGATGGTGGTAGCAGGCTCCCTGCTCAGTATGCCGCTGGTCTGGCAACTGGCCGATATCATTATGGCGCTGATGGCAATCACTAACCTCACGGCGATCCTGCTGCTCTCGCCCGTGGTGACCCTGATTGCCAGAGACTATCTGCGTCAGCGCAAACTCGGCGTTCCGCCGGTCTTTGATCCCGCCCGCTATCCCGATATCAAGGCGCAGCTTGCCCCCGGCACGTGGGATGATTTGCCACGGCAATAACAGCTATCGATCAATTCAGGGCGATTTTTTGCTAAAGTCGCTCTAAATTTCCTGCAAGGACTGGATATGCTGATTCTGATTTCACCTGCAAAAACGCTCGACTACCAGAGCCCGCTCGCCACCGAGCGCTATACCCAGCCTGAACTGCTGGACTACTCGCAACAGCTGATCCGCGAAGCGCGTAAGCTCTCTGCGCCGCAAATCGCCTCGCTGATGAGCATCAGCGACAAGCTGGCCGATTTGAACGCGACCCGCTTTCACGAGTGGCACCCGGATTTCACCCCTGCCAACGCTCGCCAGGCGATTCTGGCGTTTAAAGGCGATGTGTACACCGGCCTGCAGGCGGAAGATTTTAGCGAAGCCGATTTTGATTTTGCCCAGCAGCATCTGCGCATGCTGTCGGGCCTGTACGGCGTACTGCGCCCGCTGGATCTGATGCAGCCTTATCGTCTGGAGATGGGGATTCGCCTGGAGAATGCCAAAGGCAAAGATCTGTACCATTTCTGGGGCGATATCATTACCGATAAGCTGAATGCGGCGCTGCGCGCGCAGGGCGATAACGTGGTGATTAACCTGGCATCCGATGAATACTACAAGTCGGTGAAGCCGAAAAAACTGGATGCCGACATCATCAAGCCGGTATTCCTCGACGAGAAAAACGGCAAGTTCAAAGTGATCAGCTTCTACGCCAAGAAAGCGCGCGGTCTGATGAGCCGCTACATCATTCAGAACCGCCTGACGAAGCCGGAGCAGCTAACCGCCTTCAACAGCGAAGGCTATTTCTTTGACGAGGCGTCGTCAGGGAAAGGCGAGCTGGTATTTAAGCGCCACGAGCAGTAAAAACAAACCCCGCCCGCTGGCGGGGTTTTGCATTAGTGGTGTTTCCAGTCCGGACCTGGACGGCGATCGTCATGATGGTGGTCACGCTCGCGATGCTCATCGTGAGGACGCCAGCGGTTATCGCGCCAGTCATAATGCGCCTTCCACCAGTCATGGTCGCGCCAGCGGCCACCGTCCCAGTAGTGCCCGTTATTATCCCGGTCGCCAATCTGCAGTTTGACCGCAGGTACGAGGGTAATTTCAGATGCCTGAACCGCCATGGGAGCGACCAGCATCAGTGAAAGCGCAATCAGCGCAGGTTTCAGTTTTGACATCGGTGACTCCTTATTATCGTTGCCCAACGTGGGCCGTTGTAAGGAGATTACGCGAGGGGAACGGGGGATGTTATTCTCTGCAATCCTAAACGCTAAGTGACCGCATTTATTGGGAATTTCTGCTTTTTCCCTGCTATTTTTCTCCTTAATTTCTTCACAAAAAAAGCCGGGTGGCGCTTCGCTTACCCGGCCTACGGTTTGTTCGTCTTTGTTGGCCCGGTAAGGCGAAGCCGCCACCGGGCAACACAATCACGCACGCGTCATCATCAGTTGTAGGTCGGGTAAGGCGTAGCCGCACCCGACAAAAATCACGCGCGGGTCATGTCATCATCAGCTTACGCAGCGCCGCAAAGTCCGCCGGCAGCTCATGGGACAGCAGCGGCAGATCGGCACGCTCGGCCAGTTCTTTCGGCAGCGGCAGCGTTTCGCCCAGGATCGCTTCCACGCTCTCTTTGAACTTCGCCGGATGTGCGGTTCCCAGGAACAGGCCGTATTCACCCGGATTAAGCTGATCGCGCAGCGCGCGGTAAGCAATCGCCGCGTGCGGTTCAGAGGTATACCCCACCGCCTTCAGCTCGCGCATGGTGGATTTGGTGGTTTCATCCGTTACCGCAGCATAGCCCAGGTCACCCAGGCGCCAGATCTTACGGCGGAACAGCTCTTCCACGCGCGGCCAGTTGTTCGGCTGAGACACATCCATCGCATTGGAGAGGGTCGCCTGCGTGGCGTTCGGCGCCCACTTCCCGTCTTTCAGGAAGCGCGGCACGGTGTCGTTGGCGTTGGTGGCGGCGATAAAGCGTTTCACCGGCAGACCCAGGGATTTTGCCAGCAGGCCTGCCGTCAGATCGCCGAAGTTACCGCTCGGCACGGAGATCACCAGCTGATTGCGCGCGTCCTGCGGCAGCTGCGCCACCGCTTCGAAGTAGTAGCAGATCTGCGCCAGCAGACGGCTGATGTTGATGGAGTTGGCGGAGTTCAGACCCAGCGCCACCTTCAGCTCTTCGTCGTCGAAGGCCTGCTTGACCAGCGCCTGGCAGGCATCGAAATCACCGTCAATTGCCACGGTTTCAATGTTGCCGCCGAGGGTACAGAACAGTTTCTCCTGCAGCGGGCTGATTTTGCCTTTCGGATAGAGGATCACCACGCGGACGTTTTTCAGGCCGTAGAACGCGTGGGCGACCGCCGCGCCGGTATCCCCGGAGGTCGCGGTCAGGATGGTCACCGGCTTGTCGCCACTGATGTGGGTCAGCATCTGCGCCATAAAGCGGCCGCCGAAGTCTTTGAACGCCAGGGTCGGGCCGTGAAACAGCTCCAGGCAGCCAACATCAGGCTCAACCTGCTGAACCGGCGCCGGGAACGCGAATGCCGCGCGTACGCGCTCTTCCAGCAGCTCCTGCGGAATTTCATCGCCGATAAACGCGGACAAAATTTTGGTGCTGCGGGTGACAAAATCCTGCTTCAGCAGGTCATCAATCTCGGTCAGCTGGAATTCCGGCAGGTCATGAGGGAAAAACAGCCCCTGATTTTTGCCCAGTCCCTGAGTCACCGCCTGCGCGAAGCTGACCTGCTCGTTATGATCTTTAAGGTTGTAGAGTTTCATTAATTATCCCAGTACTCGTGCGCCAGCCGTGTCCAGACGGCAAATATGAACAAAGCCTTCCTGATTTTGCAGGTAGTGTTTAGAGAGCCAGTCCGCCACGCGCTGCGCAGTGTCAGGCCTGTCGCACAGGGCGAACAGCGTCGGGCCGGAGCCGGAGATGCCGCACGCCTGCGCGCCGATATCCATGGACGCCTGTCGCGCCTCGTTAAAGCCGGGCAGCAGCTTCGTGCGGTACGGCTCGGCAATGACGTCCTTCATCAGTTTGGCCGCCAGCTGCGGCTGACGGGTGTAGCAGGCGTGGATAAAGCCCGCCAGATGTCGTCCGTGGGCGATACAGTCCTGACGGCGATACTGCGCGGGCAGGATCGCACGCGCTTCCGCGGTTGATACCTTGATACCCGGATAGGCCAGCACCCACAGCCACTCATCAAACCCTGGCACCTGCTGGCTGATGATGCCATTTTCTTCGATCATCAGCTGCATGCCGCCGAGGAAGCATGGCGCAACGTTGTCATAATGAATGCTGCCGGAGATACGCCCTTCCAGCTCGCCCATTAAGGCAAGCAGGCGGTTGTTGTTCAGCGGCTTGCCGCAGTGCTCGTTCATCGCCACCAGCGCGGCGACCACCGAGCAGGCGCTGGAACCCAGCCCGGAGCCAATCGGCATACTTTTTTCCAGCGTCATGGCAACCGGCACGTTTTTACCGATCTCCTGACAGAAACGCTCCCAGCACTGATAGACGATATTCTCGCGTGGCTCAGACGGCAGTTTGCTGGCGAAGCGACCCACGTTATTCAGGCTGAAGCTGTCTGCCGCTTCCACCGTCACCGTATCGCCCAGCAGCGAACCGTCCACCGGCGTCACCGCCGCACCCAGCACGTCAAATCCGACGCTCATATTCGCGCTGGAAGCCGGGGCATAAACTTTGACCATGTTAAACTCCTAACTTCCATGACAGGGTACGCAGCAGATCGGCAAAGACACCCGCCGCCGTAACGTCGTTCCCTGCGCCATAGCCGCGAAGCACCAGCGGCAGTGGCTGATAATAGTGGCTGTAAAACGCGAGGGCGTTTTCGCCGTTTTTGACTTTGTACAGCGGGTCGTTGCCATCCACTTCGGCAATCTTCACCCGGCACACGCCATCTTCTTCAATGTTGCCAACATAGCGCAATACCTTACCTTCATCACGGGCTTTCGCCACGCGGGCGGCAAACGCGTCGTCAAGCTGCGGCAGCCTGGCCATAAAGGCGCTGACGTCACCGCTGCTGTCAAATTCTGCCGGCAGGACCGGCTCAATCACTATATCGGAAAGCTCAAGCTCACGGCCCGTTTCGCGCGCGAGGATCAGCAGCTTGCGCGCCACGTCCATACCGGAAAGGTCGTCACGCGGATCCGGCTCGGTATAGCCCAGCTCGCGCGCGGCGCGGGTGGCTTCCGAGAGGCTCATCCCTTCGTCCAGCTTGCCGAAGATAAACGACAGCGATCCGGAGAGAATGCCGGAGAAACGTTGCAGCTCATCGCCCGCGTTAAGCAGGTTCTGCAGGTTCTCGATAACCGGCAGGCCTGCCCCCACGTTGGTGTCGTAGAGGAACTTGCGGCGCGACTTGCTCGCTGCCAGACGCAGCTGGTGATAGTAATCCATCGACGAGGTGTTGGCCTTTTTGTTCGGCGTCACCACGTGGAAACCTTCGCGCAGGAAGTCCGCGTACTGGTCGGCCACCGCCTGGTTCGAGGTACAGTCGACGATGACCGGGTTAAGCAGATGATACTCTTTTACCAGACGGATCAGGCGACCCAGGTTGAACGGCTCTTTTGCCTCATTCATCTCGGCCTGCCAGTTTTCCAGGTTCAGGCCGTGGACGTTGGTCAGCAGCGCTCTGGAATTCGCGATCCCGCAGACGCGCAGGTCGATGTGTTTCTTCTTAAGCCATTCCTGCTGACGCTTCACCTGCTCCAGCAGCGCGCCGCCGACGCCGCCCACGCCAATCAGGAACAGCTCGATAACCTGATCGGTGTTGAACAGCATCTGGTGAACCACACGAACGCCGGTGGTGGCATCGTCGTTATCCACAACAACAGAAATTGAACGCTCTGACGAGCCCTGGGCAATCGCCACGATATTGATATTGGCGCGCGCCAGCGCGGCAAAGAACTTAGCGGAAATACCGCGCAGGGTGCGCATACCGTCGCCCACCACGGAGATGATCGCCAGACGCTCCTGAATCGCGAGCGGCTCCAGCAATTCTTCTTTCAGCTCCAGATAGAACTCTTCCTCCAGCGCGCGGCGGGCGCGAAGGCAGTCAGCCTGCGGCACGCAAAAGCTGATGCTGTACTCGGAGGATGACTGGGTGATCAGCACCACCGAAATACCGTTGCGGGACATGGCCGCAAACACGCGTGCCGCCATGCCGACCATCCCTTTCATCCCCGGACCCGAGACGCTGAACATCGCCATGTTGTTCAGGTTGGAGATGCCTTTCACCGGCAGTCCGTCCTCATCGGTACTCGCGCCAATCAGCGTACCCGGCGCCTGCGGGTTACCGGTGTTTTTAATCAGGCAAGGGATCTGGAACTGGGCAATCGGGGAGATGGTACGCGGGTGAAGTACTTTGGCGCCGAAGTAGGAAAGCTCCATCGCTTCCTGGTACGACATCGACTTCAGCAGCCTGGCGTCCGGTACCTGGCGCGGATCGCAGGTATACACGCCGTCAACATCAGTCCAGATCTCACAACAGTCCGCGCGTAAACAGGCGGCCAGCACGGCGGCGGAGTAGTCGGAACCGTTACGGCCCAGCACCACCAGCTCGCCCTTCTCGTTACCAGCGGTGAAGCCTGCCATCAGGATCATGTGGTCAGCGGGAATTTTGCTGGCGGCGATACGGCGGGTTGATTCGGCAATATCAACGGTGGATTCGAGGTAGTGGCCCACCGCCAGCAGTTTTTCAACGGGATCGATCACGGTCACGCTATGGCCGCGCGCTTCCAGCACGCCGGCCATGATGGCGATAGAGAGTTTTTCACCGCGACAAATCAGCGCCGCGTTGATGCTGTCCGGGCACTGGCCGAGAAGGCTGATGCCGTGCAGGACATGTTTAATTTGCGCGAATTCTTGTTCAACAAAAGACTTCAGCTGCGCATGCGGGAAGCCAGGCAGCGCTTCTGCCAGGCCTTGCAGTAAGTCAGCGAAGATACGCTCTGCGTCGCTGATGTTCGGAAGTGCATCCTGGCCACCGATGGTTTTTTCAATCATCGCCACCAGATGGTTCGTGATTTTTGCCGGGGCAGAGAGCACGGTCGCAACCTGCCCCTGCCTGGCGTTGCTTTCCAGGATATCGGCAACACGCAGAAAACGTTCTGCATTTGCCACTGATGTACCGCCGAACTTCAACACTCGCATGGTTCTACCTCGTTTCCTTTAGCCGAAAAAAAAGCCCGCACTGTTCAGGTGCGGGCTTTTTTCTGTTTTTCCTGTACGCGTCAGCCCGCATCGTTACCTGTGGTAATGATGATGGTTGTGGTAATGGTGGTGATGCTGATGCGTTTCATGGATGTTGTGTACTCTGTCATTATTATCTGTCTGTGCTGTATTCTTTTAGGGTTAAAGGATCGGGCCCCTTAAGTCAATGGATTTTTAATTTGATCACATTTTGGGAGACTCTCAGGTCCCGCTGCGTGCCGCTTTATTTTCATCCGATTACCCCAAACGCAACCCGTTCAGACAGACTTATTCGCCATAGTAAAAACTTATGGCAGTATTTTACTCGGCCAATTTTTTTTCAATATCGTGCAGCAAACGGTGCAACATGGCGGTGTCCCGTTGCTCAAGACGACCAAGACGCTGCTGCAGCCAGTCGGCCATTTTCTGATCGTCCGCGACGCCAAGGCTCGATAACAGCCCCTGCACGCGAGTTCGCAGCGCGGCCAGCTGATTTTCATTTGCCGCTTCTGGCTGAGGTTGAGGGATTTGCATTAGGGAGGCTAATTGATAGCAATAGACCATGACCGCCTGGCCCAAATTCAGGGAAGGATAATCGGCCACCATCGGCGCACCGGTAAGAACGTCCGCCAATTCCAGCTCTTCGTTGGTTAATCCGGAATCTTCACGTCCAAATACCAGCGCGGCTTTCTCCAGCCACTGGCTTTTCTCTTCGAGCATGGGTACCAGTTCAGCAGGTGTGGCGTAATAGTGGAACTTCGCCCGGCTGCGCGCGGTGGTTGCAACGGTAAACGAAATGTCATGCAGCGCGTCGGCAAGCGTAGCGTAAGTGGTTATATTATCGAGAATATCTCCCGAACCGTGCGCCACCCACCGGGCGGCTGGCTCCAGATGGGCCGTGCTGTCCACAATACGTAAATCGGTAAAACCCATGGTCTTCATCGCACGCGCCGCTGCGCCTATATTTTCTGCTCTGGCTGGTGCAACCAGTACAATCGACAGATGCATTTATGCTCTCTTTTTAATCAGTTAGCCGGTAAAAATGTGATGCACTTCAACATATTACGCAGCGCGAATTTACAAAATTGCAACACAAATCACCGAAATAGCGTTTCATAACAAATTAAAAACGCTAAACTATTCTGTGTCTGAACAATCAGTTAGAATGTTAACAGAACACTATTATCCCTATGTTTTATAATGATAATAGTAACATGAATACTCTATTCTGATTGGATTCGCTTCGTTTATAAATCAATGTCCGCAACTAGTTGGTTTATTGAAAAATTGTGACAAAGGCTAGCATTCGGCTACGATGATTTCATCAAACTGTTAACGTGCTACAATTGAACTTGATATATGTCAACGAAGCGTAGTTTTATTGGGTGTCTGGTGTCACTTAGCCTGTTATGTTGCTGTTAAAATGGTTAGGATGACAGCCGTTTTTGACACTGTCGGGTCCAAAGGGAAAGTACCCAAGACCAAGCTAATGATGTTGTTGACGTTGATGGAAAGTGCATCAAGAACGCAATTACGTACTTTAGTCACGTTAAGCCGATCATGTTAATTTGCGACATGCATCAGGCAGGTCAGGGACTTTTGTACTTCCTGTTTCGATTTAGTTGGCAATTTAGGTAGCAAACATGCAGACCCCGCACATTCTTATCGTTGAAGACGAGTTGGTAACACGCAACACGTTAAAGAGCATTTTCGAAGCAGAAGGCTACGATGTCTTTGAAGCGACCGATGGCGCAGAGATGCATCAGATCCTTTCTGAAAATGATATCAACCTGGTGATCATGGATATTAACCTGCCGGGCAAAAACGGTCTTCTTCTGGCGCGCGAACTGCGCGAGCAGGCGAACGTCGCGTTAATGTTCCTGACGGGCCGTGACAACGAAGTTGATAAAATTCTTGGCCTGGAAATCGGTGCGGATGATTACATCACCAAGCCGTTCAACCCTCGCGAGTTAACCATTCGTGCACGCAACCTGCTGTCCCGCACCATGAACCTGGGCACGGTCAGCGAAGAGCGTCGTAGCGTCGATAGCTACAAATTCAACGGCTGGGAACTTGATATCAATAGCCGTTCGCTGATTAGCCCGAACGGCGAGCAGTATAAACTGCCGCGCAGTGAATTCCGCGCGATGCTGCACTTCTGCGAAAACCCGGGCAAGATCCAGTCCCGTGCAGAGCTGCTGAAGAAAATGACCGGCCGTGAGCTGAAGCCGCACGACCGTACCGTAGACGTCACCATCCGTCGTATTCGTAAGCACTTCGAATCTACGCCAGATACGCCGGAAATCATCGCCACGATCCACGGCGAAGGGTACCGTTTCTGCGGTGACCTGCAGGAGTAATCCCGCAGTTAACGCAATAAAAAACGGCGCATTTGCGCCGTTTTTTTTATTCCCGCCACGGCATAATCGGCACCGCGCTGATCGCGTTTTTCGGTGAACCTTCCACCACTTTGTCGGAATAGGCCAGGTAAGCCAGCGTATTGCGTTTGGCATCATAGAAACGCACAACCTGCAGCTTTTTGAACACCAGCGAGGTTCGTTTCTGGAATACCACGTCGCCCTGCGCTTTGCCGTTTTTAATTTTATCGCTCAATTCAACCGGGCCCACCTGCTGACAGGAGATCGCCGCATCGGAGGTGTCTTCAGCCAGCCCCA
Source organism: Enterobacter sp. SST3 (assembly GCF_000286655.1). Classification (NCBI taxonomy): domain Bacteria; kingdom Pseudomonadati; phylum Pseudomonadota; class Gammaproteobacteria; order Enterobacterales; family Enterobacteriaceae; genus Enterobacter; species Enterobacter sp. SST3. The sequence continues at coordinate 205,782 of NZ_ALNS01000023.1, forward strand.
GACCGCCCTTGATACCGCCCGTTTTCGCACGGCTGACATAGCAGGTGACGTTTTTCACGTCCGGATCGTCAAACGCCTCCACCACGATTTTGTGGTCCGGGCCAAACATTTTGAACACGGTGTCGACAGAACCAATCTGTTCCGCCTGTGCCACGCGCCCGACCATCAACATCAGCGCGGTGAAGAGCAAAGTCTTGTATTTCATATTGTTACCATTCTTTAAAATTACACTGAGCGATTATTCAACACTTTAGACAAAAATGTAGCAAGATCACAGGATTAGAATATTTTTGCCCATAATGCCCTACAAAAAGCATGAAAGCGCAAAAAAAACACTGAATGCTAAAACATCAAAAAATGCTATTATCCGCTAACCTGTTATCAGGCACCTGCTGTTTTAAGGATGAGGATAGTATATGGATCAGGCTGGAATTATTCGCGACCTGCTCACCTGGCTGGAAGGTCATCTCGACCAGCCTTTGTCACTGGATAATGTGGCGGCTAAAGCAGGCTATTCCAAGTGGCATCTGCAAAGGATGTTCAAGGATGTCACCGGTCATGCTATCGGGGCCTATATTCGCGCACGTCGTTTATCGAAATCTGCTGTGGCTCTGCGCCTGACCGCGCGCCCGATTCTGGATATTGCCCTGCAATATCGTTTCGATTCGCAGCAGACCTTCACCCGCGCCTTTAAAAAACAGTTCTCGTTGACGCCAGCGCTGTATCGTCGCTCGCCTGACTGGAGCTCGTTTGGCATGCGTCCGCCGCTGCGTCTGGGCGAGTTCGCGATGCCGAAGTATGAAATTATTACCCTGCCGGAAACCCATCTGATCGGCACGACGCAGAGCTACTCCTGTTCGCTGGAGCAGATTTCCGAGTTCCGTCATCAGATGCGCGTCCAGTTCTGGCGCGACTTCCTGAGCCACGCACCGGCGATCCCGCCTATTCTGTATGGTCTCAACGAAACGCACCCAAGCCAGGAAAAGGACGACGAGCAGGAGGTGTTCTACACCACCGCGCTGACGCCAGAGATGGCCAATGGCTACATTCAGGGTTCAAAACCTGTCGTGCTGGAAGGCGGTGAATACGTGATGTTCGCCTATGAAGGGCTGGGAACGGGCGTTCAGGAGTTCATCCTGACCGTTTACGGAACCTGCATGCCGATGCTGAATCTGAATCGCCGTAAAGGTCAGGACATTGAGCGCTACTACCCGGCGCAGGATGCCAAACCGGAAGAAGGCCCCATCAATCTGCGTATGGAATTCTTGATTCCGATACGTCGTTAACGCTGCAGTTCGTCAAGCGCAGGGGCATCGAGATGCGAAATGTCCCCTGCCATCTCCACCACCCAACCTGACGCCAGCCACGCGCTCTCCTGATAATCAATTCGGGAAATGGAGCAGTTGCGCAGACGCAAACGGCGCTCAGCGTAAGCCGGTAGTCCCAGAATGGTGCTCACCAGGCATCCCAACGCAATCCCATGACTCACCAGCAGCGGACGGCTTCCCGCCGGGAGCTTCAGGCATTCCGCCAGGGCGGCATGCATACGTACGCTGAGCTCCTGCATGGATTCGCCCTCAGGAATACGGCCATCTTCGGTACCGTTTACCAGCGTGCGGCGCCAGCCCTCTTCCGTTTCCGTCAGCGTATCGATATGGCGTTTTTCCAGCACGCCCATATCCAGCTCGCGCAGGCGCGGCTCAAGCATGACGTCACAGCCGCAGGCGTCCGCGATGATGCGCGCCGTCTGTTGTGTGCGACCTAAATCGCTGGTAATCACGTGGGTAATGCCCAGCGTTCTGGCGCGTTCCGCCACCTGCCACGCTTGCTGCACACCCTTCTCAGTGAGAGGACTGTCTGACTGGCCTTGAATACGTCGCTCGGCGTTCCACTGCGTTTCACCGTGGCGAACAAGGTATACCTGTAACATGCTTTTTTTCCGTTATACTGCGATGAGTTTTTTTTGAATCGAGCTTAATTATGCACCATGTTGTCTCTGCTACCACTAATCCTGCCAAAATTCAGGCAATTCTAAGGGCATTTGACGAGATCTTCGGCGCAGGATCCTGCCATATTGAGGCCATCGGCGTCGAGAGTGGCGTTCCTGAACAGCCGTTTGGCAGCGAGGAAACGCGCGCTGGCGCACGAAATCGCGTGGCAAATGCCAGAGCTGCGGCCCCGGATGCGGACTTTTGGGTGGCGATTGAAGCCGGTATCGACGAAGGCGCAACCTTTAGCTGGGTGGTGATCGAAAGCCGCGAGCAGCGCGGCGAGGCGCGTTCTGCCACCCTGCCCCTGCCGGAGATCATTCTGGAAAAAGTGCGTGCGGGTGAAGCGCTTGGGCCGGTGATGTCGCAGTACACCGGCATTGATGAGATTGGCCGTAAAGAAGGGGCGATTGGCGTCTTTACCGCCGGTGCGCTGACGCGTTCAGGCGTTTATCACCAGGCGGTGATCCTGGCGTTAAGCCCGTTCCATAACGCGATCTATCGTTAGGCGTTTTTCAACAACACCGCTTCCAGCCACTGGCGCAGCTCAACGGGCGCCGACTTTAGGCTGTTCGATCCGCGGGTAATCGTCGCGATGCCCGCGCCGAGCTCATTTTTCAGCTCGCGCTGGCTCATCTCGCCGCGCAGCAGCTCTTCAATGATCCGCACGCGCGTGCCCAGCGCCTCACGCTCGTCTGGCGTGAGCATTAGCTGCATCAGGGGTAAATGCAAATCCTGCTCGTAAGACTGGCGAAGCAGCTCCACAAAACGAAGCCACTCCAGATGACGTTGTTCGGCCATTGCCGAGGAATACGGGGAATGCTGGGTCATGTTATGCTGCCTCTTGTACTCTTTAGCGAGTACAGCATAACACAACCCACGCCGATCAGTAACGTCTCTGCCACTCGGCATCGCTCATCAGGGTATCTTTCTGCCCCATGAAGTAGCGATAGTAGGCGTCATAAGCCAGCACGTTCTTCACGTAGCCGCGCGTTTCCGAGAACGGGATGCTCTCGACAAACGCCACGGCGTCGATGCGTCCGGCGCTGTTGCCGAGCCAGGTGCGCACGCGACCCGGCCCCGCGTTGTATGCCGCCGACGAGAAGATGCGGTTGTTGCCGAACTGCTGGTACACATACTGCAGGTAGCTGGTACCGATGTTGATGTTGGTATCCGGATCGAGAAGCTGTGACGGGCTACTGTATCCAGGGATGTTAAACATCTTCACCGTGTGCGTCGCCGTTCCCGGCATAATCTGCATCAGGCCGCTGGCGCCCACCGGGGAACGGACTTTCGGGTTCCAGGCGCTTTCCTGACGGGCAATCGCCATCGCGTAACTTTGCGGGATATCTTTGCCGCTGGTGTAGCGATCGAACAGATCCTTGTAAGCCAGCGGGAAACGCTCTTCGAGATGATCCCACAGCTTACCGGCGATCGTCGCCTGCACGCTCAGATCCCACCAGTGGTTATCAAACGCATAGCGGGCAAGCTGAGCTTTTTCATCGGTGGTGCGGCTGGTCACCAGATTCGCCCACTCGCTGCGCGCGGTGTTGTCCATATTCCAGTACATCAGCTCGCGAACGCGCGCCATTTCTGGCCCCTGGGTCAGCGCCGGATTCGCGTTAGCGGGCGCTTTATCGATGCGGAAGGTGTACTCCTCGCCCAGGCGCTGCGCGGCCGCCATCGGGTAGAACCCGCGCTGCTGCATCAGCGTATGAAGAATTTCTTTGGCCTCATCATCACGACCGCGCTCCAGCAGCAGATCGGCCTGCCAGTAACGCCATTCATCTTTCTCCTTGGCCTCCATAGGCAACCGGGCGAGCCAGGTATTGAGCCCACGACGGTCGCCCGTGCCCAGCGCCATTCGCACGCGGCGTTCCACCAGCGACGTGGAGTTCGAACGCATAATCGCATCGTCTCGCCAGCGCGCCTGCTCGTCGGTCACATCGGTGCCCATCAGTCGCCACGCCACGATATCGCGCAGCTCCTGCGTTTGCTCCTCATTAAGCTGCTGCGCCTGCACCAGCTGCGGGATCATCAGCCGCGCGTTTTCCACATCGTCACGCGCCACGCTGGCAAAAGCCACCGCCGCCATCTGGCGGGTAAAATCGGTCGCGCCCGTACTGCGGGCAAAGGTCAGGACGCTGTTGGGATCGTTTGCCAGCGAAATAACTGCCGTGGAGATCGTCTGGTAATCGGACGGCATCTGCCCCGCCAGCGCAGTCACCAGACGCGTATTACCGGCTTTCATCGCCAGGCGGATACGCTCGAGGTAGGACAGCGGATCCTGCTTGCCGGAAGCACGCCACGCGCCGAACAGGGAATCACAGGCGTTCGGCTGGTTTTTCCCGGTCAGCCAGAGCTCTTTCGCCCCGGCCCAGGCCTCTTCCTGCTGGCCGGTCGCCCATTTTGCGTAGTAGTAGTTACACTGCGCTTCGGTGGTATTCGGCTTTTCAGGGCTAAACGCCAGCAGCCCGCGCCAGTCTTCACGTCGCGCCAGTTCGTTCACAAAACGAGACTGAAGATTCCGGGCTGGCGGCAGGGTCGGGTTCGCCTGAATGAAGTTATTCACGGTAACGGTGGGCTGGTTCATGAGATCGTCCGTAATTTGACGATACTCCAGATACGGATACAGCGGATAATCCTTGAGCGTCGGCATCAGCGCCTGCACGGTATCCATCTGCTTGTTGTCCCATGCCTGCTTTATCTGGGCATACCGGCTACGTTGTTCATCCAGTGAATCGGCATGCACCGCCTGGCTTACCGCCATTACGCATACGCTGGCAGCCAGCAGACGCCAGACCACCCGTTTGGCTTTTTCCACAAGCTCTTCCTCATTGTTTTTTCGTCAATTGCAGCGTCTTGCCACGTCAAAGTCTCATTAACTTATGCTAACCAGGCATCCTGCAACGCGCCACGTCATGGACACTTTTTTACCTTTCTTGCGCGTTTTAACACTCCCGACGTTCCTGGCTGGGATTAGGGCGGGAAAAAGGCTACACTTCGAGGCTGAAATTCCTTCTCATTACGATAAAAGAGGCGAAGTCCAACGTGGCTCAATTCGTTTATACCATGCATCGTGTCGGCAAAGTTGTCCCGCCGAAACGTCATATTCTTAAAAATATCTCGCTGAGCTTCTTCCCGGGCGCAAAAATCGGTGTTCTGGGTCTCAACGGTGCCGGTAAGTCCACCCTGCTGCGCATCATGGCCGGCATTGATACAGACATCGAAGGTGAAGCCCGTCCGCAGCCTGGCATCAAGATTGGCTACCTGCCGCAGGAACCTCAGCTGAACCCGGAACACACCGTTCGCGAATCCGTTGAAGAAGCGGTGTCCGAAGTGGTTAACGCCCTGAAAGGTCTGGATGAAGTGTATGCCAAATATGCCGAACCGGATGCGGACTTCGACAAGCTGGCCGCACAGCAGGGCAAGTATGAAGAGATCATCCAGGCGCACGACGGTCACAACCTGAACGTGCAGCTGGAGCGCGCGGCGGATGCCCTGCGTCTGCCGGACTGGGATGCAAAAATCGCGAATCTCTCCGGGGGTGAACGCCGCCGCGTGGCGCTGTGCCGCCTGCTGCTGGAAAAACCAGACATGCTGCTGCTCGACGAACCGACTAACCACCTGGATGCGGAATCCGTGGCGTGGCTGGAGCGCTTCCTGCACGACTTCGAAGGCACCGTTGTGGCGATTACCCACGACCGTTACTTCCTCGACAACGTCGCCGGCTGGATCCTGGAGCTGGACCGCGGTGAAGGTATTCCGTGGGAAGGCAACTACTCCTCCTGGCTGGAGCAGAAAGATCAGCGTCTGGCTCAGGAAGCGTCTCAGGAAGCGGCGCGCCGTAAGTCTATCGAGAAAGAGCTGGAGTGGGTGCGTCAGGGCACGAAAGGCCGTCAGTCTAAGGGCAAAGCCCGTCTGGCACGCTTCGAAGAGCTGAACAATACCGAATACCAGAAACGTAACGAAACCAACGAACTGTTTATTCCACCTGGAGCTCGTCTGGGGGATAAAGTGGTTGAAGTGACCAACCTGCGTAAGTCCTACGGCGACCGCGTGCTGATCGACGAACTGACCTTCTCCGTACCGAAAGGCGCTATCGTTGGCATCATCGGTCCGAACGGCGCGGGTAAATCGACCCTGTTCCGCATGATGTCCGGTCAGGAACAGCCAGACAGCGGCTCTATCACCCTGGGTGAGACCGTGAAGCTGGCCTCCGTTGACCAGTTCCGCGACGCGATGGATAACAGCAAAACCGTGTGGGAAGAAGTCTCCGGCGGTCTGGATATCATGCGTATCGGCAACACCGAGATGCCAAGCCGCGCCTACGTTGGCCGCTTTAACTTTAAAGGCACCGACCAGGGCAAACGCGTGGGCGAGCTGTCCGGCGGTGAGCGCGGACGTCTGCACCTGGCGAAGCTGCTGCAGGTGGGCGGTAACGTTCTGCTGCTCGATGAACCAACAAACGACCTGGATATCGAAACCCTGCGCGCGCTGGAAAACGCCCTGCTGGAGTTCCCGGGCTGCGCGATGGTTATCTCGCACGACCGCTGGTTCCTTGACCGTATCGCGACCCACATTCTGGACTACCAGGATGAAGGTAAAGTGGAGTTCTTCGAAGGTAACTTCACCGAATACGAAGAGTACAAGAAACGCACGCTGGGCGCCGACGCGCTGGAGCCGAAGCGTATTAAGTACAAGCGTATTTCTAAGTAAGTGCCCAAAAGCCGGGTGGCGCTCACGCTTACCCGGCCTACGGTTCTGCGCTGTTTGTAGGCCGGGTAAGGCGAAGCCGCCACCCGGCTTTTTTATTTACCCACGTAATACCGCTTCACCTCGTCAAACTGCATTGCAAAGTCGATATAGCTCATCAGCGCGGGTGAGTTGAGCTTACGGCTCGGATAGGCCAGCCACAGGTCGTTTCCTTCAACATTCCACTCCGGCAGTACCTGCACCAGCGCCCCTTTCTCGACCTTATCTTCCAGCAAAAAAGCCGGAAGGAGCGTAATCCCCGCACCGGCAATCGCACATTCGCGGGCGTATACCAGGTTATCGGTCATGTGCGCGTTATCCGGCAGGTAGCGGTAATCCTCGCTCTCGCTTCGCAGAAGCCACTCCGACCAGGCTCTGTGCGTAATGCTGCGGTGCTCCACCAGCTGACGGGGATGCGTTAGCGGCGCCCGGCGCACCAGATAGTCCGGCGAGGCCAGCATATAGCGCGGGCAGTGCCCGATCATGCGGCCAATCAGGGAGGAGTCCTGCGGCTTGCCGGTACGCAGCGCCACGTCAAAGCCGGCCTCGACCAGATCCACCACGTCATCAGAGATCGACACGTCCAGCGAAACCTCAGGATAGCGAAGCTGGAACTCGGCATTCATATGCGCCAGCAGCGTCGCGCCAATCCCCGCCGGGCAGGTGATGCGCAGCCGCCCGCTCGGGTTTTCGCGCAGGCGCTGAATGGCGTACTCCGCCCGCTCGCTGGCCGCCAGCATCTCCCGGCAGTGGACAAGATAGTGTTCACCCGCAAACGTCAGGTTCAGCCTGCGCGTGGTGCGGTTAAGCAGGCGAATGCCCACCTGCTGCTCCAGCTGGCTAATCCGCTGGCTCACGCTGGATTTTGGCAGCTCCGCCTTCTGGGCTGCCGCGGTAAAGCTGCCCATCTCGGCCACCAGCGCGAATAGCGCCATATCCTGCAGCTGTTTAAACATGATTGTTCATCCTGTACGAACGCTGAGTTCTTAATTGTCCATCTTATCACGCAGATGGCCACTTAATAGACTAGCCTCAACAAAACGCATGCCATTGAGGAGCACACCATGTCAGTTAAAGCCATCGCCGTTAACCCTGAAAATCCCTCTACTTTCATTGAAATCACTCCACCGATGCCGCAGCCCGGCGAGCACGATCTGCTGGTGGAGGTGAAAGCCGTCTCCGTTAACCCGGTCGATACCAAAGTCCACACGGGCATTGCTAAGAACGGGCTGAACGAGCCGCGTATTCTCGGATGGGATGCCAGCGGGATCGTCAAAGCCGTTGGGGCTGGCGTGACCGGATTCAAACCGGGAGATGAAGTGTGGTACGCAGGCGACATCACCCGTCCGGGCAGCAACACCACACATCAGCTGATCGATGCGCGCATTGTCGGGCACAAACCGTCAAGCCTCGGCTGGGCGGCTGCCGCCGCGCTGCCGTTGACCGCGCTCACCGCATGGGAAGGCCTGTTTGAACGGCTGAATATTCAGGATGCCGGTACGGACAAAACCCTGCTGATCATCGGCGGGGCGGGCGGGGTGGGATCGCTGGCGATCCCGTTTGCGAAGCACAACAGCAAGGTAAAGGTGATCGCAACCGCGTCCCGTGAAGATTCCGCCCGGTGGTGCCGCGATCGCGGTGCAGATGTGGTGGTGAACTACCGCGATCTGAAAGGCGAACTGGCGAAGCACGGGCTGACCTTTGTGGATTACATTTTCATCCTCAACGACACCGACGGGCACTGGGCTGCGGTCAGCGACCTGATTGCACCGCAGGGGCATATCTGTTCTATCGTGGAGAATGAACACCCGCTGAACCAGGACAAGCTGAAGTCCAAATCCGCCGCCCTGCACTGGGAATTTATGTACACCCGCAGCATGTATCAGACGGCGGATATGGCGCGTCAGGGTGAGATCCTCAATGAGGTGGCGAAGCTGGTGGATAACGGCGTGGTGGAAAGCTCACTGAGTGAAACGCTGCATGGGCTGAGCGTGGAAAGCATTACCGAGGCGCACCGCAAGGTGCTGGACGGGCATATGCGCGGGAAAGTGGTGGTTGAGTTCTGAGTGGACTGATTCCCTCACTCCGGCCCTCTCCCAAAGGGAGATTAAAGTCCCCTCTCCCTTTGGGAGAGGGTTAGCGTGAGGGGAAAGTTATTAACCCTGCTCCCCCATCATCTCCTTCACCAGTTCGACGCAGCGCAGGAAACGGGAGTCGTAGTCCGACTCTTCCACGTGCACAAACTCAACGTTGTTTTCGTTGAGCATCTCCACCAGCATGCACTGGAATTCCCGCCTGTCCACCGAGCTGCCGAGGCTGCGCATGCCGTCGGCCACCCACGGGGTGTTGTTTTCCAGCAGGATCACCAGGTCAAAGCGATATTCGTCAATCAGCGCCTGCACGAACGGGTGCTCGCGCCCTTCGTATTTTTTGCAGAACGCCTGGGTGGTGACAAAATCGGTATCGATAAATGCCACCTTGTTGGCGTATTTCACCGCGAAATCAATGTACTGGGCATGACCAAGCGCGATTTTGTCGTAGTCGGAATACTGCAGCGCCATCTCGTCGCCGCCCAGGTGCGAGAAGACATAGTCGCGGCCGTACTCCCACGCGCTGGTCGTGTTGAAGATGTTAGCGAGCTTGTTGACCAGCGTTGATTTACCGCTCGACTCGCCGCCCAGGATCGCGACGGTGCGCACAAAGAACGGCTTCACTTCGGTCGGAATGTAATCCCAGTAGCGGAACGGGTTCTCGCGGATCTGCGCTCCGCTGATGTTCATGAAGGTGCGTTTCGGATCGATCAGCACCGTCTCGATGCCCAGATGCTCGCGGAACTGCGGCGCGTCGGACTCTTCAGAGGTGTAGATCCAGTTAGGCGCAATGCCCTTCTCTTCCATAAACGCTTTGATGCCGTTGCTCCACACGTCCCAGCCGTGCGGGTACGGCTCCATACCCTCTTCGTTAAAGGCATGAATGCGAATGTTTTTCTGGTACTTGAAGGTCTGAAGCAGCCAGCGCAGACGGTCAGGCACGGTCGGCTGCTGCGACATGGCGCTGTCTTCAAACAGCTGACGATCGCGGGTTTCGTCGTACCCCATGATGATGTGCAACTCGTCCACCTGGCTACAGGCGCGCTGGATCAGATAGATATGCCCGGTATGCAGCGGGTAAAACTTGCCGAACACCACGCCGATGTTCTTTTGCATACGCGGGAATTCCAGCCCCAGAAAGCGGTGCAGCGCTTCCAGCTTCTGCGCGCTGGGGCTTTTGATTTTGGCGTTCAGCAGTTGGCTCAGGTAGCCTTTGGTCATGCCGCTGGCGTCTGCCACCTGCTGCAACGTGCAGCCTTTCTGGCGGATAGCGGTCTTGATGTAGTCAAATGATGACATAAATTACGGTGCCTCCTGCAAAATCGAATACGTAATTATAAGTCGTCAAAGACATTTAACGCATCTGCGAGTTTCTTCACGCCAAAGACCTGCATCCCTTCCGGGATTTTTTTCGGCACGTTGGCAGCGGGAACGATAGCCCGACGGAAACCGTGTTTTGCCGCCTCGGAGATACGCTCCTGGCCGCTCGGCACCGGACGGATTTCCCCGGCAAGGCCCACTTCGCCGAAGACGACCAGATCCTGCGGCAGCGGTCTGTCGCGCAGGCTGGAGACCATCGCCAGCAGCAGCGCCAGGTCTGCGCTGGTCTCGGTGACTTTGACGCCGCCGACCACGTTCACGAAGACGTCCTGATCCGCCATCTGCAGCCCGCCGTGACGGTGCAGCACCGCCAGCAGGATTGCCAGGCGGTTCTGTTCCAGACCGACCGCCACGCGCCGCGGGTTGCCCATCATCGAGTGATCCACCAGTGCCTGAATTTCAACGAGCAGCGGGCGCGTCCCTTCCCACAGCACCATCACCGAGCTGCCGGAGGTGATTTCATCTCCCCGGCTCAGGAAGATGGCCGACGGGTTGCTGACTTCGCGCAGCCCCTGTTCGGTCATGGCAAAGACGCCTAGCTCATTCACCGCCCCAAAGCGGTTTTTATGGCTGCGCAGGGTACGGAAGCGAGAGTCCGCGTCGCCGTCGAGCATCACCGAGCAGTCGATACAGTGTTCGAGCACCTTCGGTCCCGCCAGCGAGCCGTCTTTGGTCACGTGCCCCACCATCACAATCGCCACGCCGCGCGTTTTGGCAAAGCGCGTCAGGTAGGCCGCGGTTTCACGCACCTGCGCGACGCTGCCCGGCGAGGACTGGATGTCCGCCATGTGCATCACCTGGATGGAGTCGATCACCATCAGCTTCGGCTGCTCTTCTTCGGCGATCATGCAGATCTGCTCGATGCTGGTTTCCGACAGCATATTCAGGTTGCCGGTCGGCAGGCCGAGACGGTGCGCGCGCATCGCCACCTGCTGGAGTGATTCTTCGCCCGTGACGTACAGGGTTTTCATCTGTTCGGCGAGCTTGCAAAGCGTTTGCAGCAGCAGAGTCGATTTACCCGCGCCCGGGTTACCGCCGATCAGGATCGCGCTGCCCGGCACCACGCCGCCGCCGAGCACGCGGTCAAATTCCTTGAAGCAGGTGGAGAAGCGCGGCAGCGCCTCCAGGCTGATGTCTGAAAGTTTTTGTACCTTCGACACGCCTGCATTGCCCGCATAGCCACTCAGGCGTTCATTGCGCGCCACGCTCGGCGAAGCCGCCACACCACGCACTTCGGTGATGGTGTTCCAGGCATGGCAGGCGCTACATTGCCCCTGCCAGCGCGGATAATCCGCACCACATTCATTACAGACAAATGCGCGTTTTGGAGCTTTCGCCACGGTTTACCTCGTTATTTCTCTGCGGCCTGCGAGCCGGGTGGCGCTTACGCTTACCCGGCCTACAAAGCAGACCGTTATTTCTGATTAAGGCTGCCGGAGAGAATGCAGAACACCCCCATCAGGTCAGCGTGACGGATAGTCACTTCCGTCTTTTCATTCACTTTTGGCTTGGCATGGTAGGCAATGCCCAGGCCGGCCGCTTTGATCATCGGCAGGTCATTCGCGCCGTCACCGATGGCGACGGTCTGGACAACCGGAATTTCATATTTTTCCGCGAGGCGCGTCAGCGTATTGGCTTTGTACTGGGCATCCACAATATCGCCGATCACCTGGCCGGTCAGCTTGCCGTCCATGATCTCCAGCTCGTTGGCCACCACCGTGGTCAGATGCAGTTTTTCCCGCAGATAATCCGCGAAGAAGGTGAAGCCACCGGAGGCGATCGCCACCTTCCAGCCGAGGGACTGCAGCTTCAGCACCAGCTGCGTCAGCCCGGGCATCAGCGGCAGCACGTCGCGCACCTGGCGCAGAATGTTGGCATCGGCCCCTTTCAGGGTCGCCACGCGCTGTCGCAGGCTGGCGGTGAAATCCAGCTCGCCGCGCATCGCACGCTCGGTGACTTCAGCCACCAGCTCGCCGCTGCCCGCCAGCTTCGCAATTTCGTCGATACACTCGATCTGAATGGCGGTAGAATCCATGTCCATGACCAGCAGGCCAGGCGTTTTCAGGTGCGGAATTTTACCCAGCGGTGCGACATCCAGCCCTGCGTCATGCGCCAGGCGCGTGGCGCGCTGGGTCAGAGAGCCCGCCAGGCGAATGACCTGGTAGTCTTCCACGCACCAGGCGGCGACGATGACCATCGCGGCCCCCAGTTTGGTTTGATACTGGGTCAGGCGTTGCTTATCCAGACCGCGTCCGTACAGCAGCCAGCCGCTACGACCGGCGTGGTAATCCAGAGGCATCACCTCATCGCCACTTAAAGAGAGCGGCAATCCTGGCCATAAAGAGACATCCGTTGGCAGGTCACACCAGGTAATGTTCGGCATTAAAGCTCCTGTAATTTCGTTCGCGCCGGAAGGTTGCAGAGGGAAAATAACGCATGAGGCTACCCTGTAACCATCACTTCTGGCAACATTAAGCCGTAAATTTTCAGCAGGTGGAATATGGCTCGCGCAAAACTGAAATTCCGGCTCCATCGCGCCGTGATTGTCCTTTCCTGTCTCGCACTCTTAGTGGTGCTGATGCAAGGGGCATCGTGGTTTAGCCAGAACCATCAACGGCAACGCAACCCGCAGTTTGAAGAGCTGGCCCGCACGCTGGCACGCCAGGTCACGCTCAACGTCGCGCCGTCCATGCGTAACGAAACGCCTGACGAGAAGCGGATAGGCCAGGTTTTACGCCTGCTCACGGAGAACAGCCGCATTCTTGATGCCGGTGTCTATGATGAGCAAGGCAACCTCATTGCCCGTGCGGGTGAGCACGTCGACGTGCGAGACAGGCTGGCGCTGGACGGCAAAAAAGCCGGCGGCTACTTCAACCAGCAGCTTGTTGAACCTATTCAGGGGAAGAATGGCCCGCTGGGTTATCTGCGCCTCACCCTTGATACCCACACCCTGCCCACTGAAGCCAAACAGGTCGATAATACCACCAATATTCTGCGCCTGATGCTGCTGCTTTCACTCGCCATCGGCGTTGTGCTGGCACGCACTCTGCTTCGGGGCAAGCGCACGCGCTGGCAGCAATCCCCGTTCCTGCTGACCGCCAGCCGGTCAGTCCCCGAAGACGAAGAGAGCGAGAAGAAAGAATAGTGATAAAGTAGGCGGATGATTCGGAAAAGGAACTCTGCCATGTCGACGTTACGCCTGCTTATCTCTGACTCTTACGATCCCTGGTTTAACCTGGCGGTGGAGGAGTGCATCTTCCGCCAGATGCCTGCCACCCAGCGCGTACTGTTTCTCTGGCGCAATGCCGATACGGTGGTTATTGGTCGTGCGCAAAACCCGTGGAAAGAGTGCAACACCCGCCGTATGGAAGAAGACAACGTCCGTCTGGCGCGCCGCAGCAGCGGCGGCGGCGCGGTATTCCACGATCTGGGCAATACCTGCTTTACCTTTATGGCGGGCAAACCGGAATACGACAAAACCATCTCAACGTCCATCGTCCTCAACGCGCTCAATTCGCTCGGCGTGACGGCGGAAGCCTCCGGACGTAACGATCTGGTGGTCAAAACGCCCGATGGCGACCGCAAGGTATCCGGCTCTGCCTATCGCGAAACGATGGATCGCGGATTCCACCACGGTACCCTGCTGCTGAACGCCGATCTCAGCCGTCTGGCTAACTACCTTAATCCAGATAAGAAAAAGCTACAGGCTAAGGGCATCACCTCCGTGCGCGGGCGCGTGGCGAATCTGGTGGAACTGCTGCCCGGGATTACTCACGAGCAGATTTGCGATGCGATTCGTGAAGCCTTCTTCGAACATTACGGCGAGCGGGTAGAAGCTGAAGCGATCTCCCCTGACAAAACCCCGGACCTGCCCAACTTCGCGGAAACCTTTGCGCGCCAGAGCAGTTGGGAGTGGAACTTCGGTCAGGCCCCTGCCTTTTCCCATCTGCTGGACGAACGGTTTACCTGGGGCGGCGTGGAGCTGCACTTCGACGTGGAGAAAGGCCATATCACCCGCACGCAGGTCTTTACGGATAGTCTCAATCCGGCACCGTTAGAGGCGTTAGCCGCTCGTCTGCAGGGCTGTTTGTATCGGGCGGATATGTTGCAGCAGGAGTGTGATGCGCTGATGGGCGATTTTCCGGAGCAGGAAAAAGAGTTAAGGGATTTGTCAGCATGGGTTGCACAGGCCGTGCGCTAGTAAAAAAGCCCGCTTGCGCTGCGCTTAGCGGGCTTACAAAACCGTAGGCCGGGTCAGGCGAGGCTGCCACCCGGCACAACAGCTCTTACTCTTTATCGCCCAGCAGAACGGATTCCAGCGCGATTTTGATCATGTCGTTGAAGGTGGTCTGACGCTCGGCAGCGGTAGTCTGCTCGTGGGTACGGATATGGTCAGATACGGTGCAGATGGTCAGCGCTTTCGCACCGAATTCAGCCGCTACGCCGTAGATACCGGCCGCTTCCATTTCCACGCCCAGGATGCCGTATTTTTCCATCACGTCGAACATGTCGCCTTCTGGCGAGTAGAACAGATCGGCAGAGAACAGGTTGCCCACGCGCGCGTCAACGCCCAGCGCTTTTGCCGCGTCAACCGCGTTACGCACCATGTCAAAGTCAGCGATGGCCGCAAAGTCATGATCTTTAAAGCGGATGCGGTTGACTTTAGAGTCGGTACACGCGCCCATGCCGATCACCACGTCACGCAGCTTAACGTCCATACGCACCGCACCGCAGGAGCCTACGCGGATGATTTTCTTCACACCGAAATCGGTGATCAGCTCTTTGGTGTAGATGGAGCAGGATGGGATACCCATACCGTGGCCCATAACGGAGATTTTGCGGCCTTTATAAGTACCCGTGAAGCCCAGCATGCCGCGAACGTTGTTCACTTCACGCACGTCTTCCAGGAAGGTTTCTGCAATGTGCTTCGCGCGCAGCGGGTCGCCCGGCATCAATACGACGTCAGCGAAATCACCCATTTCTGCATTAATGTGAGGAGTTGCCATCTTCAGTTCCTTTTAACTTGTTGTTTTTGCCGGGTGGCGGCTACGCCTTACCCGGCCTACAAAACCGTAGGCCCGGTAAGCGAAGCGCCACCGGGCAATGACATCAGAACATGGCCTTGCCATATTCCATGTCAGACGTACCAAAGTATTTCGCCAGGGTCTGGCCAATGTCCGCGAAGGTTTCACGATGACCCAGCGAACCCGGCTTCACTTTCGGGCCGTACACCAGCACCGGAATGTGCTCACGGGTGTGGTCGGTACCGGTCCAGGTTGGATCGCAGCCGTGGTCCGCGGTCAGGATCAGAATGTCATCTTCACCCACCAGCTCCATCAGCTCCGGCAGGCGGCGGTCGAACAGCTCAAGACCCGCAGCATAACCCGCTACGTCGCGACGGTGACCCCAGGAGGAGTCGAAGTCGACGAAGTTGGTGAAGACAATGGTCTTGTCGCCCGCTTCTTTCATCTCTTTGATGGTGGCATCGAACAGCGCATCGAGTCCGGTCGCTTTGACCTTTTTGGTGATGCCGCAGTTAGCGTAGATATCCGCGATTTTGCCCACGGACACCACGTGGCCGTCTTTCTCATCGACCAGCTTCTGCAGCACGGTTGGCGCCGGCGGCTCAACGGCCAGATCGTGACGGTTACCGGTACGCTGGAAGTTACCCGCTTTGTCGCCGATAAACGGACGCGCGATCACGCGGCCAATGTTGTAGCCGCCTTCGGTCAGCTCTTCACGGGCGATTTCGCACAGCTCGTAGAGTTTATCCAGGCCAAAGGTCTCTTCGTGGCAGGCAATCTGGAACACGGAGTCAGCAGAGGTGTAGAAAATCGGCTTGCCGGTTTTCATATGCTCTTCGCCGAGCTGGTCCAGAATCACGGTACCGGAGGAGTGGCAGTTGCCGAGGTAGCCCGGCAGGTTGGCACGCTTCACCAGCTTATCGAGCAGCTCCTGCGGGAAGCTGTTCTCGTGATCGGAGAAGTAACCCCAGTCGAACAGCACTGGCACACCGGCGATTTCCCAGTGGCCAGACGGGGTGTCTTTACCGGAGGAGAGCTCGTGCGCCCAGGCATAGGCGCCCACGACTTCCGCATTGCCGTTCATACCGGCTGCGATTTTACCGGTAGAACCTTCATGTGCTTTCACCAGCCCAAGGCGGGTCAGGTTGGGTAGAGTCAGAGGGCCTTTACGACCGTTATCCGCTTCGCCTTTCGCACAGGCTTCCGCGATGTGACCCATGGTATCGGAACCCACGTCACCAAAACGTTCTGCATCTTCGGTTGCGCCGATGCCGAATGAGTCCAGCACCATAATAAATGCACGTTTCATAATTGTTCTCCGTACGTAGTGCTTCAAAAATTATCGATCAGATCAGTATACCGCTATTCGGTGATACGGCGATAGACAGTCGGTGTGGTTTCTGGCGCTTTATTGTCAAGCGTAATGGCCGCTTTCACCGCTTTCGCCGCTTCCTGCCAGCTGGCTTCATCTTTGGCGTGGATCACCGCCAGCGGACGTTGGCCGTCAACGCTGTCGCCCAGACGGACCATATCGGTAAAGCCGACGCTGTAATCAATGGTATCTGACGCCTGACGACGGCCGCCGCCCATAGACACGACCGCCATACCCAGCGCGCGGGTATCCATTGCCGAGACAAACCCTTCGCTGTCGGCATACACCGCTTTGCTGAGCGTCGCGGTCGGCAGGTACTTCGCATAGTTTTCGACGAAGTCGGTTGGGCCTTTCTGCGCCGCAACCATGCGGCCAAAGATCTCCGCCGCTTTGCCGTTGTCCAGTACCGCCTGTAGCTTCGCGCGGGCGTCGGCGTCGTCTTTGGCCAGCTTGCCGGAGATTAACATCTCCACGCACAGCGCCATGGTGACGTCGAACAGACGCGGGTTGCGGTATTCGCCCGTCAGGAACTGGACGGCTTCACGCACTTCGACGGCGTTACCGGCGCTGGAAGCCAGCACCTGGTTCATGTCGGTGAGCAGTGCGGTAGTGCGCACGCCCGCGCCGTTGGAGACGCCAACGATCGCTTCGGCCAGCGCCTCAGAGAGTTCATAGGTTGGCATAAACGCGCCGCTGCCTACCTTCACGTCCATCACCAGCGCGTCCAGCCCTTCTGCCAGCTTCTTCGCCAGGATAGAGGCGGTGATCAGCGGGATGGAGTCAACGGTCGCGGTGATGTCGCGGGTCGCGTAGAAACGCTTGTCTGCCGGAGCAAGAGAGCTGGTCTGGCCGATAATCGCCACACCAACGTCTTTAATAATGTCGCGGAAGCGGTTGTCATCCGGGAAGATATCGAAGCCCGGAATGGCTTCCAGTTTGTCGAGTGTACCGCCGGTGTGGCCCAGGCCGCGCCCGGAGATCATCGGGATATAACCGCCACAGGCTGCCACCATGGGGCCAAGCATCAGGGAGGTCACGTCGCCCACGCCGCCGGTGGAGTGTTTATCCACAATCGGGCCGTTAAGGTTGAGGCTTTTCCAGTCCAGAACGGTTCCTGAATCTCGCATCGCCATGGTCAGCGACACGCGCTCAGGCATCGACATATCGTGGAAGAAAATGGTCATCGCCAGAGCCGCAATCTGCCCTTCTGAGACGGTGTTATCACGAATGCCGTTGATGAAGAAGCGGATCTCATCGTCGCTTAATGCATGACCATCACGTTTTTTACGAATAATTTCTTGTGCGAGAAACACGGTAACCCCCATGAGGAATCGGGTGAATGGTGGCGGGTACGGTTTACCCGACCACGATCCGGGTAGGCCGGGTAAGCGTAGCGCCACCCGGCAATTCAAACTTAGTAGCTGCTTGCGCTCTTACCGTCGCCGTGACCCAGCGCTTTCAGCAGGCTGGCCAGCAGGCTGGAGGCGCCAAAACGGTAGTGACGGGAATCGGCCCAGTCGGCGCCGAACAGCTCGTCGGCAATCGCCAGGAACTGCTGCGCGTCTTCCGCGGTACGCACGCCGCCCGCAGGTTTGAAGCCCACGGTTTTGGACACGCCCATGTCGCGGATCACTTCCATCATGATGCGCGCGCTTTCCGGGGTCGCATTTACCGGTACTTTACCGGTAGAGGTTTTAATGAAATCCGCACCGGCTTTGATGGAGATTTCAGAGGCTTTACGAATCAGCGCCTCTTCTTTCAGCTCGCCGGTTTCGATGATCACTTTCAGCAGCACGTTTGCCGCCGCACACGCGTCTTTACAGGCCTTCACCAGGTCAAAACCGACCTGCTCGTTGCCGGCGATCAGCGCGCGGTACGGGAACACCACGTCCACTTCGTCTGCGCCGTAGGCAATCGCCGCGCGGGTTTCTGCCAGCGCAATCTCGATATCATCGTTGCCATGCGGGAAGTTAGTGACGGTTGCAATGCGCACGTCCGGGGTGCCCTGCTCTTTCAGCGTCTTACGGGCAATCGGGATAAAGCGCGGGTAGATACAGACGGCTGCGGTGTTGCCCACCGGCGTTTTCGCCTGATGGCACAGGGCGATGACTTTCTCATTGGTGTCGTCATCGTTCAGGGTAGTCAGGTCCATCAGTTTCAACGCGCGCAGGCTGCTTGCAGTTAAATCGGTCATAACATTCTCCAACGGCAGTGCCGTATAAATTTTACCTTGCGGGTCTGTGAGTATTCTAACATCCACCCGCATCCACACTTCGACATTCATCACAGTTAATGAAAACTGCGTGCAAATTTGCATTACTGTAATGAGATCTTCTTCAAACTTTAGCGCGCATATTGCGGACTAAAGCAGCGATACCCCCTGTCGGATCAAAAGTGCCGACAGGCAGGCTTTCTACAATCCGTTCATCATCCGCAGAACACTCAAGGAAGCGAACATGTCCCACTCCAGCCCCGACGCCCTGCAACAACGTTGCCAGCAGATTGTGACAAGCCCGGCGTTAACCCCGGAACAAAAACGTCACTTTCTGGCGCTGGAAGCGGAAAACAACCTGCCGTATCCGGCACTTCCTGAAGCTGCGCGCGCCGCGCTGGACGAGGGGTTCATCTGCGACATGTTCGAAGGCCATGCGCCTTACAAACCCCGTTACGTTCTGCCGGATTACGCAAAATTTCTGGCTAACGGTTCAGAATGGCTGGAACTGGAAGGGGCAAAAGATCTCGACGACGCCCTCTCACTGTTAACCATCCTCTACCACCATGTTCCGTCCGTCACATCGATGCCGGTCTATCTCGGTCAGCTTGATGCGTTGCTGCAACCTTATGTTAGAATTCTAACACAAGAAGAAATCAATAGCCGAATAAAACGTTTCTGGCGCTATCTCGACCGTACGCTGCCCGATGCCTTTATGCATGCCAATATCGGGCCGGAAGATACCCCCGTCACGCGTGCCATTCTGCGTGCCGATGCAGAGCTGAAGCAGGTCGCGCCGAACCTGACCTTTATTTATGATCCAGCGATCACCCCGGATGATTTGCTGCTTGAGGTGGCAAAAAACATATGTGAATGCAGCAAACCGCATATTTCTAATGGCCCGGTGAATGATAAAATTTTCACAAAAGGCCATTCCGGCGTAGTGAGCTGTTACAACTCCCTGCCTCTGGCAGGCGGTGGCAGCACCCTGGTGCGCCTCAACCTCAAGGCCATCGCCGAACACAGTACGTCAATGGAAGACTTCTTCAGCCGCGCCCTCTCGCATTACTGCCAGCAGCAAATGGCCATCATCGATGCCCGCTGCGATTTCCTGTATCAACAATCCGGCTTCTTTGAGAATAGCTTCCTGGTGAAAGAGGGGCTGATTGATGCCGATCGGTTTGTGCCGATGTTTGGCATGTACGGCCTGGCAGAAGCGGTAAACGTGCTCTGTGAGAAAGCCGGGATGACTGGGCGTTACGGCAAAGACGAGCAGGCCAACGCGCTGGGCTATCGCATCAGCGAACAGCTTGCGGCGTTTGTCGAAAACACGCCGGTGAAACACGGCTGGAAGCAGCGCGCGATGCTGCATGCGCAGTCGGGGATCAGCTCTGACTCGGGCACCACGCCGGGCGCGCGCCTGCCCTACGGCGACGAGCCGGATCCCATCAGCCACCTGCTGGCGGTGGCGCCGCACCACAAGCACTACGCTTCCGGGATCAGCGATATTTTGACGCTGGATGAGACGGTAAAACGTAACCCGCAGGCGGTGGTCCAGCTCTGTCTCGGCGCGTTCAGGGCGGGGATGCGCGAGTTTACCGCCAACGTCGCGGGTAACGATCTGGTGCGCGTTACCGGTTATATGGTGCGGTTGTCGGATCTGGAGAAGTACCGGGAAGCCGGATCGCGCACCAATACCACCTGGCTGGGTGAAGAAGCCGCGCGCAATACCCGTATTCTGGAACGTCAGCCGCGCGTGATAAGCCATGAACAGCAGATGCGCTTTAGTTAGTCAGGTCATCCCTTTTTCCTGCGTGGACGGGCCGGGCAGCCGCCTGGCCCTGTTCCTGCAGGGCTGCAACCTGCGCTGTAAAACCTGCCACAACCCGTGGACGATCGGCCGCTGCAACGACTGCGGGGACTGCGTGCCCCACTGCCCGCACGACGCGCTGACCATACAGGCGGGACGCGTCTGGTGGCAGGAGAGTGACTGCCAGCAGTGCGACACCTGCCTGCACCTGTGCCAGCAGCAGGCAACGCCTATGGCGCACCGCCTGAGCGTGGAGGAGATCCTTTCACAGATCCGCAAATCCGCACCGTTTATCGAGGGGATCACCGTGAGCGGCGGTGAGGCCACAACGCAATTACCGTTTTTAGTGACGCTGTTCACCGCGATCAAAGCCGATCCCGATCTGAATCATCTGACCTGCCTGGTCGACAGCAACGGTTTGTTAAGCGAAACCGGCTGGCAAAGGCTGCTGCCGGTACTGGATGGCGCGATGCTGGACCTGAAAGCATGGGGGAACGAACACCACCGCTTCCTGACCGGGCGCGAAAACCCGCAGATCAAGCAGAGTATCCGCTGGCTGGCAGATCGTAATCGTTTAACGGAGCTCCGCCTGCTGGTGATTCCGGAACAGTGTGATTATCTGGAACATCTGAAGCCGCTGACGGCGTTTATCCACGGGCTTGGAAACGTGCCGGTGCGCCTCAACGCGTTTCATGCGCATGGCGTGTACGGCGAGGCGGCGTCATGGCGCAGCGCCACGCCGGAAGACGTTGAACCGCTGGCGCGGGCGCTGGAAAAACAGAAGATAACGGTGATCCGTCCGGCGCTTTATCTATAGCGTGATGCCAAATACCGAACGCGTATTTTCCAGCAGCGCACCGGCAATCACCTCTTCAGGCTCTTTTCGCAGTTCACACAGGGCTGTGAACACGCGCGCCGCCTGTTCCGGGCGATTCGGCTGGCCCTGAAAACCGTTCAGCGGCATGTCCGGCGCGTCGGTTTCCAGCAGAAGCGCCGACAGCGGCAGCTGTGCCATCACGTCCCGGGTTTTGCTGGCGCGCGGATAGGTGATGGTGCCCCCAACGCCGATTTTGTAGCCCAGCTCGATAAAACGCTGCGCCTGCTGCAGGCTGCCTGAGAAACCATGCACGACGCCCTTACGCGGCAAATCGATACGCTTCAGGTGCATTGCCAGCTTATCGTGTGTGCGTCTTGAATGAAGGATCACCGGCAGATCGTGACGCTTCGCCAGCCTGAGCTGCGCGTCGAGGATCGTCTGCTGGCGCTCAAAATGCGGATGCTCGCGATATAGATCGAGGCCGATCTCACCGATGGCGACAAGCTTGTCGCCTGCGGTCTGCACTATCTCATCAAGTCGCTCAATGTCCTCATCCCGATGCCGCTCAATCACGATCGGATGCAGGCCGAGCGCCGCATAGAGCGCGGGGTGCTGTGCAGCAAGATCCAGCACCCGGGAAAAGTAAGCCGCTTCCACTGAAGGCACAATAATGGCCTGAACGCCTGCCTCGGCCGCTTTCGCAATGCTTCGCTCTTCATCTCCCGTAAACGGCGGGAAATCAAAGTGGCAATGGGTATCGACAAAGCGGTGCATCACGCCAGATCCTCGTTATCCAGTAAAGCGTCATTCGCCTGCGGAATGTCGACCAGCGGCACCGTCAGGGCGTCGTTGGCGACAATCGCAGGCGGCGTAATAATGCGTTTATGGCGATGAAGCGGCGGCTGCTCCGCCAGCATTTTCCCCACCGTCGCCAGGAAGTAGCGCCCGCACAGCCGCCCCGTTTTGTAATCCATGCGCAGCGCAGGAACGCGGCTGCCCAGCGCCATGCTCAGCAGCGGCTTAGGCGGATAAATTTCAAAAATACGCAGCTTGCCCGGCGGTTTCTCAATGAAGCGCTGCATCGCGCCGTAGGTGGTTTCATGCTGCTTCGCGATGTTCACCAGCGGCTGCAGGCTGCTGTCGCCCAGCCAGCGCTCCATCCGCTTAAACCACTGCGGGGTGTAATACATTTGCGACGGTACGGTACGGATCACCACAATGGTTTTCGCCCCGCGACGGGCGGCTTCCTGCACCGGCACCGCGTCACTGATCCCCCCGTCCAGATAGCTAATACCGTCCAGCAGGGCACCGGTACGATAAAAGCCGGGGATCGCGCTGGAGGCGCGGATGATGTCCAGCCAGTTCTCTTTCTGAGGCGAAAAATAGCCCGGGGAATAGTCATCGCCCCGGCTGGCACACATCCAGAATTCTTTACCGCTATCAAACAGACGGGCGGCAGTATCCATGGCCAGCGGCATCTGGCTGGAGGTTGACTCCAGCAGCCAGTCGAGATCGATCAGGTTGCCGCCGCGCACAAACCGCACCGGGTTAAAAAATTCTTTCGCCGTGGTGTAGCGCATGATGACCTTTCGCGCGTAGCCGGGCTGGTTACAGACATAGGCAGAGAGGTTCTGCGCCCCGGCAGAGGTGCCGAAGTAAAGGTCAAAAGGGTTGAACTGCGCGCGCATAAATTCGTCCAGCACGCCAGCGGTGAAAATGCCGCGCTGTCCGCCACCCTCGCAGACCAGCGCGAGTTGACCCGCGCGAAACGGTTTTAACGTCAGCGGCGCAATATTGCCGAGCGTAACGGGAATTCGTTGCCCCACCTCTGCTTTCCTGTTTTGATTATTTTATAACACCACAGTAACGCACCCGACCTGTTACGCAAATAAGAAAAAGCCAGTCACAGTGACTGGCTTTATTTTGTTGAAGGAATATTGCGTTTGCTATGGACGTCGACGCCCCGTAAACAGGCTGACCAGGAACAGAATAATACCGACAACGAAGACAATTTTAGCTGCCCATGCCGCTGTACCTGCCAGTCCACCAAAGCCCAATGCGGCGGCAATTAACGCGATAACCAGAAATATAATGCCCCAACGAAACATAAGCTTCTCCTTTACCATAGTTAATGTCGGCCGCTAAACGTGAGCGCTCAGGTCACTCACCGGCGTTTTTCCAGAGTCGTTCTTATTTCGCCCGCAGGGTTTAGCCAGACGGGCGAATGGTCGAGATTTACTTCGTTTTCAGATCGTTTTTAACGCTTTTCACACCATCAATCGCCTTCGCGATGGACTCGGCACGTTCACTTTGCGCCTGCGAATCTACCGTACCGGAAAGCTGAACCACGCCATCGGTGGTTTCCACTTTCACCTTACGGGACGGCACGATGTCATCTGCTAAAAGTTTAGCTTTGATTTCGCTGGTGGTGGCTGCATCACCGGCATAACCTTTCACCGACGCGTTTTTGCCGTCACGGACGTGCAGCTTATCGCTGACGGAGGCGACGCCTTCGACGCCTTTCGCCACTTTCACCGCCTGTTCAGCCTGAGCCTGGCTTTCAACAAAGCCGCTCAGCGTGACCACTTTCTTGTCGGTCTTAACGGAAATATCGGTGCTCTTGATGGCTTCATCATCCACCAGTGCGGCCTTCACTTTTGCTGTGATAGAGCTGTCATCCATGAAATTACCGACTTTATTCATAGAGCTATCGATTTTTTGCCCTGCGCTATCGGCCGTGGATTGTGCTTTATCCATGGTGCTGCTTTCCGCCAGGGCGGAGCCGCTCACCAGAACGCTACCCAGTGTTACAGCCAGCAGAGTTTTAGAAATCTTCAGTCTTGTCATATTCATCGATCTATTCCTGTGTTGACCCGTTATTCGGGCTACATACTTCCTTAGTAGTGATATATATTGCGAATAAACACACGAG
This sequence comes from Enterobacter sp. SST3, assembly GCF_000286655.1. Classification (NCBI taxonomy): domain Bacteria; kingdom Pseudomonadati; phylum Pseudomonadota; class Gammaproteobacteria; order Enterobacterales; family Enterobacteriaceae; genus Enterobacter; species Enterobacter sp. SST3. The sequence continues at coordinate 230,162 of NZ_ALNS01000023.1, forward strand.
CAAAATGGATAACCTAAAGTCATGCATTGAACAGTTAATTTATCCACGCCCGGTGTTAAACACTGAGTTAAATATAGATCACTCTCACAGAGCCGCTTTCAGAATTGGGTAAAAAATGGGCGAATAGCGTGAAATTGCGTTGAATTAAGAACATTCCGCAAGGGATTAATAAGACTGGAAATAAAGAAGAGCACGGCGAATGCCGTGCTCTGAGAGGGGATTAGTGCTCGCGGGTTTTACGGAACTGAACGTCCGGATAACGTTCCTGCGTCAGGTTCAGGTTGACCATCGTTGGCGCGATATAGGTCAGGTTATCGCCGCCATCCAGCGCCAGCTGAACTTCATTCTTACGCTTAAATTCTTCGAATTTCTTCACGTCAGAACACTCAACCCAGCGCGCGGTCGCGACGTTCACCGATTCGTAAATCGCTTCTACGTTGTATTCGCTCTTCAGGCGCGCAACGACCACGTCAAACTGCAGCACGCCGACCGCACCCACGATCAGATCGTTGTTCGCAATCGGGCGGAACACCTGCACGGCGCCCTCTTCGGAGAGCTGAACCAGGCCTTTCAGCAGCTGTTTCTGCTTAAGCGGATCGCGCAGACGAATGCGACGGAACAGCTCCGGCGCGAAGTTCGGAATACCGGTGAACTTCATCATTTCACCCTGGGTGAAGGTATCACCGATCTGGATGGTGCCGTGGTTGTGCAGCCCGATGATGTCGCCCGGATAGGCCTCTTCAACGTGGGAACGATCACCTGCCATAAAGGTCAGCGCGTCGGAGATGACAACGTCTTTCCCGATACGCACCTGGCGCAGCTTCATGCCCTTTTCATATTTACCGGACACTACGCGCATAAAGGCCACGCGGTCACGGTGTTTCGGGTCCATGTTGGCCTGAATCTTAAACACGAAGCCGGTGAACTTCTCTTCTTTCGCTTCCACTTCACGGGTGTCGGTTTTGCGCGGCATCGGCTGCGGCGCCCACTCCACCAGCCCGTCGAGCATGTGGTCAACGCCGAAGTTACCCAGTGCGGTACCGAAGAAGACCGGGGTAATTTCGCCGCTCAGGAACAGCTCTTTGTCGAATTCGTGAGACGCGCCCTTGACCAGCTCCAGCTCGTCGCGCAGCTGCGCGGCCAGCTCTTCGCCGACCGCCGCGTCCAGATCCGGGTTGTCCAGACCTTTCACGATGCGCACTTCCTGAATGGTGTGGCCTTTACCGGTCTGATACAGGTAGGTTTCGTCTTTATAGAGGTGATAAACCCCTTTGAACAGCTTACCGCAGCCAATTGGCCAGGTGATTGGCGCACAGGCGATCTTCAGCTCGTTTTCCACTTCATCCATCAGCTCCATCGGATCGCGGATGTCACGGTCGAGTTTGTTCATAAAGGTGAGGATCGGCGTATCGCGCAGACGGGTCACTTCCATCAGCTTACGGGTACGATCTTCTACACCTTTCGCGGCGTCGATCACCATCAGACAGCAGTCCACCGCCGTCAGGGTACGGTAGGTATCTTCGGAGAAGTCTTCGTGGCCCGGGGTGTCCAGCAGGTTCACCAGGCAGTCGTGATAGGGGAACTGCATCACGGAGGTGGTAATCGAAATACCACGCTGCTTTTCCATCTCCATCCAGTCGGATTTTGCATGCTGGCTGGAGCCACGGCCTTTAACGGTACCCGCAGTCTGGATCGCCTGTCCGAACAGCAACACCTTCTCAGTGATGGTCGTTTTACCGGCATCCGGGTGCGAGATAATGGCAAAAGTGCGGCGCTTGGCCACCTCTTGCAGATAAGGAGACAACGTCATAATTAAATCTTCTTTTATAAGCGCGGCAGCACGCCACGCATCATGGAATACAAAATTGCGGCTATTTTACCCATCAACGGGGGGCAGGCAATCATTGTTTACACAGGAGTTGCTCCAGTTCGTTCAGCGACGTCACGGTCCAGGTCGGCTCGATGCCTTCAGGCTTCACGCGGCCATGCGCATTGAGCCAGACGGTCGACAGACCAGCCTTCATGCCGCCCAGAATATCTGACTCTGCGGTATCCCCCACCATCAGGACACGATCGCGGTCGGGATTGCCGGCCTGCGCCAGCGCGTAGTCGAAAATTCGCGGATCCGGCTTCGGCACGCCAACCTCTTCCGAGATCACCAGCGCGTCAAAATGATCGCGCAGGCCGGTGCGCTCAAGGCGGATCTGCTGCAGGGCGGTAAAACCGTTGGTGATGATCCCCAGTTTCACCTTACCTTTCAACGCATTCAGCAGGGAAACCGCGCCCGGCAGGGGCGCACAAATATCGGCCATGGCGTTGAGGAAAGCCTCGTTCAGCGTTCCCGGACTGACCTTTAAGCGTTCCGCCCAGACGTCAAAGCGCTGGTGCTGAAGCTGTAACGCGGTGATGGCACCGTTCTGGTAATCCACCCACAGCGGTTTGTTGACCGCCTGATAGTCCTGAAAATCTTCAGCGGTGAAGGTTACGCTATAGTCGAGAAACATCCGCTGCAGGCCGCCGAACGAGTCGAACGTAAACAGCGTTTCGTCGGCATCAAAGAAAATCCAGTCCCATTTCATCGTTACAACCTTATTTTTTATTATCCAATCGGCAGAGCCATTATGATGGCGTCTTCACGTCCCTCTGCGGTGGGGTAGTAGTTACGGCGGATTGTCGCCTCGTTAAAGCCTAAGCTTTCATAGAGTGCGATGGCGGCGACATTCGACGCGCGCACCTCCAGCCACAGGGTGAAAACGTCACGGGTTTCGAGCTCACGGATGAGATGCTCAAGCAGTTCTCTTCCCAGCCCGCGGCGCTGAAACGCGGGATCAACCGCGATATTAAACAGCGTCGCTTCATCAAGAACAACCTGCGTGATCGCGAAAGCGGCCATGGTGCCGTCAACGTCCAGGCGGTAGTTCAGATACCGTTCGCCCTGATTGCTGGCGAAGGTTTTTTCGCTCCACGGAAACGCGTGGGCGCGTGTTTCAATCGCGAACGCGGTGGACAGATCAGGCGTCGTGAGGGAAGAAATCGTGTTCATATTCGCAGATTTGTTGCCATAGCGCGCTGCGCGCTTTTGGGTTGGCTTTCAGTTCGTCCAGCGCTGGCGAGCAGATCTGGCTCCCCTGAAGAGAGATCTCATTTGCCTCTCCGATACGCCAGCTGTTACAGCGGCTATCAGGAGGCAGCATCGCGACACGCTCTGGCGTCAGCGGTAAAACCTGGTCGGCCGTCAGCTTCAGGCTGCGAAGAACATCACCGATCAGGGGGTCATTCAGGGCAGGCAGTTCTTCCGCCACCATCACCAGGCGAACGTGCGCCGGGATGGAGATAGCGATTTCGCCCTGCAACGCCGTCGGGCGACGCAAAGCCCACTGGGTAATGCCCAGCTGCTGCAACTGCCAGTCTCGTCGGGATGTCATAGGGAAAACTCCTGTCTCTCAGGCGCGCAAATATAGCAAATGTGTCGAAAGTGCGCCATCTACCTACTATAATCCCCGCCTGAGTTTATTGAGGAACAATTCATGTCTGCATTTACCCCGGCAAGTGAAGTCTTGCTGCGTCACAGTGATGATTTCGAAGAAAGCCGTATTCTGTTTGCCGGAGATATGCAGGATGACCTGCCCGCGCGTTTCGACTGTGCTGAAAGCCGTGCCCACACCCAATACTACCACCACTGGCAGGTGCTGAGCCGCCAGATGGGCGAGCGCGCGCGCTTTAGCCTGGTGGCAGAGCAGAGCGATATCGCCGACTGCGATACGCTGATCTACTACTGGCCGAAGAATAAACCGGAAGCCCAGTTCCAGCTGATGAACCTGCTCTCCCTGCTGCCGGTCGGCTGCGATATTTTCGTGGTCGGTGAAAACCGCAGCGGCGTGCGTAGCGCAGAACAGCTGCTGGAAGGCTATGCGCCACTGAATAAAGTCGACAGCGCTCGCCGCTGTGGTCTGTACCATGGCCGTCTGGAAAAACAGACAACGTTTGATGCGCAGGCATACTGGGATGAGTACCAGCTTGACGGCCTGACCATCAAAACGCTGCCGGGCGTGTTTAGCCGCGATGCGCTGGATACGGGCAGCAAGCTGCTGCTTTCCACCCTGACGCCGCACACCAAAGGCAAAGTGCTGGACGTGGGCTGCGGCGCGGGCGTGCTATCTACCGTGCTCGCCAGCCATTCGCCAAAAGTGCGCTTAACCCTGTGTGACGTGAGCGCCCCGGCGGTTGAAGCCAGCCGCGCAACGCTTGCCGCAAACGGCATTGAAGGCGAAGTCATTGCCAGCAACGTCTTCTCCGACATCACCGGTCGCTTCGACATGATCATCTCTAACCCGCCGTTCCACGACGGTATGGAGACCAGCCTGGAAGCGGCACAAGCGCTGATCCGTGGCGCAGTTCGTCACCTCAACAGCGGCGGTGAGCTGCGTATCGTCGCGAACGCCTTCCTGGCGTACCCGAAAGTGCTGGATGAAACTTTTGGCTTCCACGAAGTTATCGCCCAGACCGGCCGCTTTAAGGTCTACCGCACCGTGATGACGCGTCAGGCCAAAAAGTAATCGCCTCCCCTGTAAGCCGGATAAGCGAAAGCGCCATCCGGCTATACACGGCGCGTCCATCGGCCATTTTTGCATCAATCAAGGCATCACGCGCACTTTTCTGTTGACGTAAAGCTGAAAACATCTAGAATGCGCCTCCGTGGTTACGATACTTTTACAGTATCGATGGTATGCGAAGGTGGCGGAATTGGTAGACGCGCTAGCTTCAGGTGTTAGTGTCCTTACGGATGTGGGGGTTCGAGTCCCCCCCCTCGCACCATAAATCACGATGATATTGCTCGCACTGGGCGAAGGTGGCGGAATTGGTAGACGCGCTAGCTTCAGGTGTTAGTGTCCTTACAGATGTGGGGGTTCGAGTCCCCCCCCTCGCACCAACGAGGCGATATCAACATAGCAATAAAGAGTAAGATGACTGTGCGAAGGTGGCGGAATTGGTAGACGCGCTAGCTTCAGGTGTTAGTGTCCTTAGGATGTGGGGGTTCGAGTCCCCCCCCTCGCACCAATTATCTTACAACCCCTCTGAATTTCTTCTTTTTTCCTGTTATTTCAAACTCATCAGTATCACCAGAATTCCGCTGACCAGCGCGACACAGGATGGCAGTAAAACAAAGTGACGCAGTTGCTTATGCCAGATCATGCCTGACGTGACTAACAGTCCTGACGCGATGATGACTTTCCAGGTATCGAGAGAGAGATCGGCAAACGTCAAACCGCCGAGAATGGCTCCCGGTAGCAGTACCCCCCAACCACTGCCCAGCGCTCTGTTCAACATGCTTTTCCCTCCACCAACGATAATGATAACCAATATCATATAACAAAAATTATCATTTGCCAGCTGAATGAATCAAAATCCATCGACCTTTACCTTTCCCGTAATGACAGGAATTGTCTAAGGTGATAAATTGCGCACCTGTTAACAACGTCTAAAGATTTTCTGATAATTACTCTTTGAGTTTTTTGCATATTTTATTGCGAAATAACACCTATTTATCTGTTTTAATTAAATTTTAATAAAAACACGCGACTATGACATCACAATCCTGGCGGTCTTTGGTTCACAGAAAATATCAATTATCGTTACGTTTATTTTTATTTCTGAACGCAACTTCGGCAGTGTTCTCGGTAACAAATCCGCTCAATTCTGTACGCCTGTTTTCCGCCCCTCTGATTGCTATTTTCGCCATCAGTACTGGCCTGTTCGTCTGGCACTGGAGAAAGCGCGCGCGGAAGATAAATATTCCTGTCGTTTCAGGTATCTTCGGTATTTTGTGGGCCTGGCAAATTGTCTCCAAATTCGCCTTAATTACTCAGGACCATGCGACATATTTGCTAATTGCTCTTTTAACAGTACTTTTTATCGGCACGCTGGCGTTCGCCAGTAATATCAAAGCGTTTACGCTGCATTCATTGCCCACCTTTATTGTCTGCCTGTGGTTAAGCGATCACGATATATGGCTGCGAATGACCTATTCTTTCGCACTTCCTGTGGTGGCAATTGCTATTCATAACATTTTGCAAAGACGCAACGACCGTTTCGCTCAGGAGCTGCTCTCTCGCCTTCTGGAAGAACGAGAAACCCTTACCGACCTCAGCATGATGGACCCGCTTACCGGGCTCTATAATCGTCGCGGTCTGCAAAGCCGTCTGGAGAATCTGCCCACGGTAGAAAATGGCGAACACTTTGTCCTGCTGATGGATATCGACCACTTCAAAGCCTATAACGACCATTACGGCCATATGATGGGCGACCAGGCGCTGAAGCGCGTCTCTGCGGCAATCCGCGACGCCGTGCGTTCTCGCGATATTGTGGCGCGTTTTGGTGGGGAAGAGTTTATGGTGCTGCTGACCAACATTTCACTCGAACACGCTCGCCAGACGGCCGAGCGGATCCGTCAGAAAGTCTATGATTTGAAAATCCCGCATCTGTTTAACGAAAGCGTCGCGACAAACGTCACTATCAGCATTGGCATCGCCATTTTCGAGGATGAAGACGTGGAAGGCGCGCTGGAAAAAGCGGACAAAGCCCTCTATGAAGCAAAGCATATGGGACGCAATAACATTCTGCTAAGCGAAGAGATTCAGACGGCATAAACCTACCGACGAGGTCACCAGGACAAAAGTCTTGCCATTGGTATGAGCAATAGTTAGGATTGGCAATCATTATCATTTAGATTTCTATCTATACTATGGCCACGCATACCGCACACATCGTCGAACCACTCCTCTGGCGAGCGCCGCTCACCAGCGGGAATGCTTCGCTTGCAGATGCGATACGGGAAAAGATTGCGGAAACGCGTGCCCACCTGCTGGACTTTATCCGGCTTGATGAAGCGCCCCCGTCCCACGCGATGACGCTCTCAGAGTGGCGACAGCCGTCAAAGCTGCAATCACTGCTGGCCACCTATTCCGACCATATCTATCGCAATCAGCCTACCCTTACGCGGGAAAATAAACCCCTGCTCTCCCTCTGGGCGCAGTGGTATATCGGGCTGATGGTGCCTCCGCTCATGCTGGCGCTGTTAACACAGAAGAGCATGCTTGAACTTTCGCCGGATAATTTCCACGTCGAGTTTCACGAAACCGGACGTGCGGCCTGCTTCTGGATTGATCTCCACGAAGACCACAGCGCTGAACGCCTCACTGCTCAGGAACGTATGGAGCGGCTCATCACGCAGGCCCTGATCCCGGTGGTGGAAGCGCTGGAAGCGACGGGAGAGATTAACGGGAAGCTTATCTGGAGCAATACGGGCTATTTAATCCACTGGTATTTAACGGAAATGAAGCCGCTTCTCGGTGATGAGAACGTTGAGGCCCTGCGTCAGTCCTGCTTCTTTGCAAAGCAGCTTTCCGATGGCCGGGACAATCAGCTATTCCGTACCGTCGTGCTCCGTGGTGGGCTTCTGGTTCGCCGCACCTGCTGCCAGCGCTATCGCCTGCCGGACGTTAAGCAGTGTGGGGATTGCACGCTCAAGTAGAGCAGTGAATTGCCCGGTGGCGCTTCGCTTACCGGGCCGACAAAAACAAAAACGGCAACCTGAGTTGCCGTTTTGCTTTTACCTAGGCCACCTGCTGATTGTCCTCTTCCGCGCTACGCTGCGCTTCTTCCGCTTCCTGCTCCAGCAGCTGCTTCTCATACACTTTGAAGAACGGGAAGTAGATGATCGCCGATACGCAGGCCAGAACCACAACCAGAATCGCCGCGCGGAAATCCCAGCCCAGGGCCCACGCTGCGCCTATCGGCGCCGGTGCCGTCCAGGGAACCACGGAGATGACGCGTCCAATCAAATCAAAGGTCATCGCCGCCCACGCCAGAACGGCGTTAACCATCGGTGCCAGCAGGAATGGGATAAAGAACACCGGGTTCATCACGATTGGCGTACCGAAAATGACCGGCTCGTTGATGTTAAAGAAGCTGGGTACCACGCTCAAACGCCCGATAGAGCGTAAATGCGCTGAACGGCTACGCAGATAGCAAATCACCAATCCCATCGTGGCGCCCGACCCGCCAATCACGATAAAGAACGTCCAGAACGCTTCCATAAAGATATGCGGCAAAGGCTGACCGGCGGCCAGCGCGGTCTGGTTTGCGCCAAGGTTCGTCAGCCAGAACATCTGCAGCATCCCGGAGACGATGGCGGCACCGTGGATCCCGGCGAACCAGAGCAGATGACCAATCAACACGGCCAGCAGGATCGCAGGCAGGGAATCTGCCGCGGAAACCAGAGGTTTAAAGACCGACATAATGGCCTGCGGGATCAGCATACCAAACTGAGACTGAATCACCAGGCTCAGAGGATAAAGGGTCACCACCACCACCAGCACCGGGATCAGCAGATCAAAAGAGTTTTTGATCATCGGCGGGACCTGGTCCGGCAGACGAATGCCGATGTTATGCGCTTTGAGAAAACGCATCATCTCAACGCAATAAATCGCCACCAGAATCGCGGTAAAAATGCCCGTTCCCCCCAGACTGTCGACAGGGAGCGTGCCTTTGGTTTTCGGTGCCGCGACCAGCAGAAACGCCATCAGCGACAGCATGGCGCACATAAAGGGGTCCAGCTGATGAGATTTGACGTAGTGTTTGCCAAGGTTATAGGCAATGGCGGCACAGATATAAATGGACATGATGCCCATCGTCATATCAAACGGCGTCAGGATTTGGCCTTCAAACTGCTTCGCCATATCCAGCCAGGCGCGGGCGAAACCCCAGGTGGTATCAGGCGAAAAAGGTGGGTAAGCAAAGACTAACAAAAACGAACCCACAATCATAAACGGCATCGCGGAGATGAACCCGTCACGAATCGCCATAACGTGACGCTGGGAAGAGATCCGCCCGGCTATCGGGCTGACGTAATTTTCGACGAAACGGAATATCAGATTAAACGCAGCATGGTTGGCAGACATGGCAGATCTCCTGTCAGACGTTTGTTACGGGCACATACGCGCCGCACGTTGTTCCATACATCAGCTTCACAACCTTGCTGGCTTGCCAACCAGCGGTACTGCTCAGACGAAATGGTTTCATATTTGGCTCTTATTATTGGATACAGGGGACGTTACGTACTCAGTATTAATCTACGCTCCGCGCTCTGCAACCGGTTACTGTAACCGGTTTCCGTGATTGTGAAGAGGATCCAGAAATCAGCCGTTTGGGGTATTTGTTACTTAAGAGATATTTACAGAGCATAAATTCTTATGACAGATTACGCAGGATATTTGTCAGGAGGAAACAATGAGTTTGCAGTCTGTACAGCAGTTTTTTGCCGACAACGCGCCGGATATAGACGTTATTGAGCTTAGTCAAAGTACTGCTACCGTTGCGTTGGCTGCTGCCGCCCATCGTGTCGAGCCGGGACAAATCGCCAAGACCCTGTCACTCAAGGTTAAAAATGAGGTGATCCTGGTGGTGGCGAAAGGCGACGCGCGTCTGGATAACAAAAAGCTCAAAGACACGTTCGGTGCGAAAGCGCGCATGCTCAGCAGTGATGAAGTGGTGACCATTACCGGTCATCCCGTTGGCGGTGTATGCCCGTTCGGACTGGAAAACCCGCTCGCGGTATATTGCGATATCTCTTTGAAGCAGTACGCCGAAGTGCTGCCCGCCGCAGGCGCAATTCACAGCGCTGTGCGCATTTCACCTGACAGAATGGCAGAACTGACTTCCGCAAAATGGGTGGATGTCTGTATCTGATTGACGCGCCAGAGTATATCTGGCGCGCAAAAGACGGGTTATAAAAATGTGGGCGTGAGGAGAGCCAAACATTGCGGCTCTCTTGCAGGAAGATGCGTAATAATATCCGCCGCATCGAGCAACCCTACGTCTGAATTCACACCCAGTTTCACCATCGCATTAAACTTATGTGCCCGAATGGTCTTAATATTCCGTTCAAGCTGTGCCGCGATTTCAGGGATGGAATACCCGCAGGACATATAACGCAATATTGCCCGTTCTGTGGGGCTTAGCATCCTGTTCTGACTCCGGTACCAGTGATTCAGCATATTGTCATTGATGCGCAGCGTTTCGCTGAGCAACTCCACAAGTTCCTTCTGCAGATGCTCAAGCGTCACCGATTTACTGACTACTCCGTGCAGGCGCGATGGCGAAAGATGGCTAATTAACCGTGCTTCCATCTCGTCAGAAACCAAAATGATGCGCTGGATATGACCGTGCGTAAACGCCAGATCCCGCAGGTGCGCCAGGCAGTTACGGCGCTCCTCTCGCGCATCGGAAAGGGAGTAGATCAGCGAGAAAAAATTAACGTGATGAAGTGCATTCTTAAAACTGTCAAATTCACTAAACAGGTGTAGCTGATAATGGCTCAGGCCGGGCATCGCAAAAAGATGCTGTAGCCCGACGGCACTCATCGCGCAATTTTCGATGATGGCGATATGTCTTGTTGAATCGGTTTTTTCCATTCCTCGAACTCTCCATAGGCTGATAGCAAACTCAGCTCTCTCATTCCCTGTGTACTGTTGATCCAGGCATACATATCCGCATTACTTCGTAATGACAGCCGTCGCATCGCACTGTTTTTCTGCGCACTGATGGTTTTATTGCTCTTCTTGAGCAATGTGGCGATTTGGTTAATCCCCCATCCTTTCCCTAACAGACGCAGGACCTTACGTTCGGAGTGCGTGAGCGCGATAACGTGTTCATTTTCATTCTCCGTACTCTGTGGTTCCGGAGTTAATAACGTCTGGCTAATCCGCTCTGCCCGCTCGCTACCGGCCCGAATAGCGTTAACCACGCCTTCAATAGGCTCCATGTCAGAAAGCAACGTGCTTTCCGGGCGCATAAGTAACTCAACCGCAATAGGGTAAAGCGGCCGCGAGACTAAAAAGATCCAGTGAATATCCCGGTATTGATTCAATAAACCGTAATACTCTTCAAGCGCACCCCGAGGGTTTCTGTATTCGCCTGAAATATCGGCAATAATGACGTCCGCGCGGCGCAACTGGAGCAGCGTTAATTCCTGCAATGAGCGGCAATAGCTCAATTCAAATTCGGGGAAATGACGTGCCATCAGGCCCCCTAACCCGTTTTGCATCACGGGCATCCGGCTAATGACAACGCCATGCTTACCATGCAATGACAACATAGACCCTCCGTGTCCATTTTTCATTTGATGAGTAACGTTAAAACGCATCAACGTATGAGTATTTTCGTCCCTGAGTGTAAGACTGGTTAATACAAGCAGAAGATGAGATGTATGCTTAGTTTAAGAAATGCCTAAACAGCAGTAATATCTCACAAAGCGAAACAAAAATTAATTGTGGAGACATTAAAATAACGACAATATAAAATTAGAATAACTAAATACAAATATTTTATATTTTGGTATTTATAATTCACGGTATTGATAAATTAATCCCTTCCCCCTTCCACGACACGGACTGCAACTGTTTGCACAAACCTTGATCTGGCCCACAACAAGAGGGACTGCACTCTGTGCTAAAAGTACCCACTATGGGTTAACAGATAGCTATCCATCTTTTTCCAGGACAATACATGCAGGCAGAGCGGTCAACGCAGCGTGCTATCACGCGGCTATGTATTCAGTGCGGTCTTTTTCTGCTCCAGCACGGCGCGGAAAGCGCGCTGGTTGAGGAGCTTTCCACCCGGCTGGGGCTGGCGCTAGGGATGGACAGCGTCGAAAGCGCAATCTCATCCAACGCCATTGTGCTGACCACAATCAAGGACGGTCAGTGCCTGACCTCCACGCGCAAAAACCATGACCGCGGCATCAACATGCACGTCGTGACCGAAGTGCAGCACATTGTCATCCTTGCAGAACATAAGCTTCTCGATCTCAGTGACATTGAAAAACGGTTCAACCAGATCAAGCCATTACGTTATCCGCGCTGGCTCGTCGTGGTGATGGTAGGGCTCTCGTGCGCCTGCTTTTGTAAGCTCAACAAAGGCGGCTGGGACGGTGCAATCATCACCTTTTTCGCCAGCAGTATCGCCATGTATGTTCGCCAGCTGCTGACGCATCGGCAGCTGCATCCGCAAATTAACTTCTGCATTACCGCGTTTGTCGCCACTACGGTTTCCGGTCTGCTTCTGCGCATGCCGCAGTTTGCCAACACGCCGACCGTTGCCATGGCCGCCAGCGTGCTTCTGCTGGTCCCGGGCTTTCCGTTGATCAACGCTGTCGCCGACATGTTTAAAGGGCACATCAATACCGGCCTGGCTCGCTGGGCTATCGCCAGCCTGCTGACGCTGGCGACCTGCATCGGCGTGGTCATGGCCATGACACTTTGGGGGTTACGCGGATGGGCGTGATCGATTTTCTGCTGGCGCTGGCGCAGGACATGCTTCTGGCCGCCATTCCTGCCGTCGGCTTCGCGATGGTATTTAACGTACCGCAACGCGCGCTGCCGTGGTGTGCGCTGCTGGGCGCGATTGGCCATGGCTCGCGAATGGTGATGATGACGACGGGTTTTAATATCGAATGGTCAACATTTATGGCATCCATGCTGGTCGGCAGTATCGGCATCCAGTGGTCGCGCTGGTACCTGGCGCATCCCAAAGTATTCACCGTTGCGGCCGTGATCCCCATGTTTCCGGGGATATCGGCCTATACCGCGATGATTTCCGCAGTGAAAATCAGCCATTTCGGCTATACCGAGCCTCAGATGATCCTTCTTCTCAGCAACTTTCTTAAGGCGTCATCCATCGTCGGCGCGCTCTCCATCGGGCTGTCGATCCCCGGCCTGTGGCTGTACCGTAAACGCCCACGCGTTTGATATTTGTGTTATTTCGCTGCCGTGGAGATAATCCGTCTGGTCCGTTTGGTGAAAATAAGGAAAGGATGTGGCTAACCCTGGCAGCGAACACCCCGAGCACAGTGAAGAATCCAGCCTGAAAGAGAAAATCTTTCAGAGCGCCATCGCGCTTTTTGCCGAGTATGGATTGAACGGTGCACGGATGGAGCAGATCGCAGAGAAAGCGGGCACCACCAAACGCATGGTGGTTTACCATTTCAAGAATAAAGAGAACCTCTATCTCCTCGTACTTGAACATGTTTACACCCAGATTCGCGCCAGTGAAAAAGCGCTAAGCCTGACGGGAATGCCCCCGGTCGAAGCGCTGGTCAATCTGGTTGAAGCCACCTTTGACTATCATGCCGACCACCCTGACTACATCCGGATTATCTGCATGGAAAACATGCAGCGCGGCCGCTTTATGCAGCAGTCGAGCTATCTCCGCCAGGTCAACCGCAGCGCGCTCGATCTGCTGGAGGAGATCCTGCGCCGGGGGAAAGAAAAACAGCTCTTCAGTGAGACGGTTGACGCCCGCGATCTTCATCGTCTGATAAGCAGCTTCAGCTTTCACTACGTTGCCAACAGCTACACCTTTACGCTGCTGTTTGAAGAAGGCGCAGACGAGCAGGCGCAGCGCCAGCACTACCGTAAAATGGCCGTTCAGGTGGCGCTCCGTTACACCTGCCCATAAAATTGCTTGCAATTAAATCGTACACTATCTATATTCATCTCATGAACGCGAAAACGAACGATGCAACCGCTGCGCTCAAGCTGGATAACCAGCTCTGCTTTGCCCTCTATTCGGCAAACCTGGCGCTTAACAAGCTGTACCGGCAGCTGCTGGCACCACTGAACCTGACCTACCCGCAATATCTGGTGATGCTGGTGCTGTGGGAGCAGGATGATATGACGGTGTCGGACATCGGTGAACGGCTGTTCCTTGACTCTGCGACCCTGACGCCGCTGTTGAAACGTCTGGAAAGCGCCGGGCTCATCAACCGCCACCGTTCGCGCAAAGACGAGCGTCAGGTCGCCGTCACCCTGAGTGAAGCGGGACGTGATCTCCAGCAGCAGGCATTGGGTATCCCCCATGCGGTAGGTTGCGCAGCGCAGTGTGATACAGACACCTTGCTGGCACTCAAACAGCAGCTCGAACTTTTGCGACAACAGCTACACCGCGCGTAACGCTATACTTTACGCGTCATTATTTACCTATATATATCGCACGCTATTTAATAGTACGCATCTAAACAAAATGAGGAACCTGCCATGTCTTTAGAAAAAGTTGTTTATACCGCCAAAGCAAAAGCCACCGGTGGCCGTGACGGCCGTGCCACCTCCTCCGATGGCGTACTGGACGTCAAACTGGGTGTGCCAAAAGAGATGGGCGGCATGGGGGGAGACGTGACCAACCCTGAGCAGCTGTTTGCCGCGGGCTACTCTGCCTGCTTCCTGGGCGCGATGAAGTTCGTGGCGGCACGCGACAAATTTACCCTGCCAAAAGATGCCTTTATTGAAGGCGAAGTGGGTATTGGTCCGCTGCCTACCGGTTTTGGTATCGAAGCAAAACTGAACATCCATGTTGAAGGTATGGATCCTGCGGAAGCTAAAAAGCTGGTCGATGCGGCACACATTGTTTGCCCGTACTCTAACGCGACCCGCGGCAACATCGACGTCACGCTGAACATCATTGCGTGATAACTGCCTGATGGCGCTGCGCTTATTCGGCCTACGACTGTAGCCCCGGTAAGCGCAGCGCCACCGGGGAAATCCCCTCCTTTCCTTTCCCCTCTCTGTGCTACCATAAGCCCCTATCACGCCCGTAGTCATCAGTAGAGTAAGCGTTATGTCCTCCAGAATTCTGACCACCAGCATTGCTGGTATTGATGCCTTTATGCGCGACCCACGCGGTGTGTTGACCCACGCCGAAGGCGGCACGGTTGCGGTTTTTGCCGACAACGCGCCAGCGTTTTACGCAATCACACCGGAACGTCTGGCACAGCTTCTGGAGATCGAAGCGCAATTGGCACGCCCGGCAAGCGATGTCACGCTGGATACCCAGTTCTTTGATGAACCGGTTAACGTTCCCGTGACCGTTCCGATGGGTAAATTTGCCCTCTATGCGGGCTGGCAGCCGGATGCAGATTTTCAGCGGCAGGCCGCGCTGTGGGGCATTTCGTTAACCCAACCCGCCACCGCGGAAGAGCTTGCCGCGTTTACCGCCTGGTGGCAGGCGGAGGGTAAAGTGTTCACCCATATTCAGTGGCAGCAAAAGCTCGCGCGTCATCTTCAGATTACCCGCGCCGGCAACAACGGCCAGCCAAAACGTGATATCAATGCCTTTTCAGAACCGGATAAACAGATCCCCAGCGGATTCCGAGGTGCGAAATGAAGAACGTCGGCGACCTGATGAAACGTCTGCAAAAAATGATGCCTGCCAACGTAAAGCCTGCTTTCACTACCGGTGAAGAGCTGCTGGCGTGGCAAAAAGAGCAAGGCAAGATCCGCGCCGCCGCGCTCGCCCGCGAAAATCGGGCGATGAAAATGCAGCGCACCTTTAACCGTTCCGGTATTCGTCCCCTGCACCAGAACTGCTCGTTCGATAACTATAAAATTGAGACCACCGGGCAGATGAACGCGCTCGCCGCCGCGCGGCAGTACGTGGATGAATTCGACGGCAATATCGCCAGCTTCATCTTTAGCGGCAAGCCGGGCACCGGCAAAAACCACCTTGCTGCCGCCATCTGCAACGAGCTGCTTCTGCGCGGTAAATCGGTCCTCATCATCACCGTGGCCGATATCATGTCCGCGATGAAAGACACCTTCAGCAACCGTGAAACCAGCGAAGAACAGCTGCTTAACGATCTGAGTAACGTCGACCTGCTGGTCATCGATGAGATTGGCGTTCAGACGGAATCCCGCTATGAAAAAGTCATCATCAACCAGATTGTCGATCGCCGCTCCTCGTCCAAACGCCCCACCGGCATGCTGACAAACCACAACATCGACGAGATGACCCGCCTGCTGGGGGAACGCGTCATGGACCGCATGAAGCTGGGTAACAGCCTGTATGTCATCTTCGACTGGGACAGTTACCGCAGCCGCGTCACCGGGAAAGAGTATTAAGACAGTTCCAGGAATCGCCGACAGGTCGCAGGTATATACTGGAACCCCTTCGGCCCAAAACGGACCTTTTTGAGAGAGCCATGATGAAAAAACAGATTCTAATCAGCACCTTTTTAGGCGCGCTGCTGGTAACCGGCGCAGCGCAGGCGGCGTCCTGGCAGGAATCCCTGTCAAGCGCAGCAAATGAGCTGACCAAAGAGAGCAGCAGCACGCAGGGCGGACTCTCCGCCTCTTCCCTCACCAGCCTGCTGGGCAACAGTTCCCAGAGCCTCAGCGCGGGCACGATGAACAACGCGGCGGGGATTCTGGAATATTGCGCGAAGCAAAAGCTGGCCTCCGTGACCGACGCGCAAAATGTAAAAAACCAGGTGCTGGGTAAACTGGGTCTGGATACTCAGGAGCAAAAAGCGGACACCAACTACATGGACGGCATTCAGGGCCTGCTTAACGCGCAGAACGGTCAGCAGCTTAACCTGAGCACCCTCGGCAACTCTTCTCTGGCCAAACAGGTGAAAACCAAAGCCTGCGATCTGGTGCTGAAACAAGGCGTTAATTTCATCTCCTGATCCACCCCATTTTCTGCCACAACACGCCGCGTTTAGTGCGATAGTCTTGCAGCGCGGCGCTAAATGAGCGTTTTTCCTGCCTGCCACCGTCTCAGCGTCCGTTTGTCAGGATGTGCACATCTTCATAAAAACGATTTTCTAAACCAAATCCTAACAACAGCACACTTTCGTGACACTAAAATTGCAGCTTAACGACATCGCAATTACATTGTATCACCCAAAAAATAAACAGTTAGCCAGCGAAGCACCTGGCGTCATGAGGATATGCTGTTGTCAGAATTCTTGTCTCTTATCCTTTTTCTGGCTTCTGTCGGCGTTTACGCCTGGAAAGCCGGCCGTCACACCTGGTGGTTTATCGCCACGCTGGTGGTGCTCGGCATTTTTATTATTTTAAACATTACCTTATACGCCAGCGATTACTTTACCGGTGACGGTATTAACGATGCGGTGCTCTACACCCTGACGAACAGCCTGACGGGCGCAGGTGTGGGTAAGTACATACTTCCGGGGCTCGGCCTTATCGTCGCGCTGGTGATGATTTTTGGCGCGCTGGCCTGGGTGCTGCGTCGCCGTCGCCATCATCCACACCATCATGGCTACAGCCTGCTGGCGTTATTCCTGGCGCTGGCCTCCGTCGACGCCAGCCCGGCGTTCCATCAGATCACCGAGCTGGTGAAATCCCAGTCGCGCGATGGCGATCCGGATTTCGCGGCTTACTACAAAGAGCCGTCGAAAACGATCGCCAACCCGACGCTCAATCTCGTCTATATCTACGGTGAAAGCCTGGAGCGCACCTACTTTGATAACGATGCCTTCCCGGACCTGACGCCAGATTTGGGCGCGCTGAAAAATGAAGGTCTCGATTTCAGCCACACCATGCAGCTGCCCGGCACGGATTATACGATTGCCGGGATGGTTGCCTCCCAGTGTGGTATCCCGCTGTTCGCGCCTTTTGAAGGTAACGCCTCAGCCTCCATGTCGACCTTCTTCCCGCAGAATATTTGCCTCGGCGATATCCTGAAAAACTCCGGCTACGAAAACTATTTTATGCAGGGAGCAAACCTGCGCTTCGCCGGAAAAGATGTGTTCCTGAAATCCCACGGTTTTGACCACCTGTACGGCTCAGAAGAGTTAAAAACGACGGTTGCCGATCCAAGCTACCGCAACGACTGGGGCTTCTATGACGATACGGTACTCGACGAAACCTGGAAGAAATTCGAGGAGCTGTCCCGCGCGGGCAAGCGTTTCTCTCTCTTTGCGCTGACGGTGGACACCCACCATCCGGACGGGTTTGTCTCGCGCACCTGCAAGCGCAAAAGCTATGAGATTGATGGCAAAAACAACAAATCGTTCAGCGCCGTCACCTGCAGTCAGGAGCACATCGCCGCACTGGTCGAGAAAATCAAAGCCTCGCCCTGGTTTAAAAACACCGTCATCGTCGTCTCATCTGACCATCTGGCGATGAAAAACAGCGCGTGGGATCAGCTCAACAAGCAGGATCGCAGCAACCTGTTCTTCGTCCTGCGCGGCGACCAGCCGCAGCAGGAGGAGATGGCCACCAAACGCAACTCCATGGATAACGGCGCCACCGTGCTGGACATTCTGGGCGGCGACAACTTTATTGGCCTGGGCCGCAGCACGCTGTCGGGGCAATCCCTGTCGGAAGTGTTCCTCAACATGAAGGAAAAAATTCTCGCCTGGAAGCCAGACATCATCCGCCTGTGGAACTTCCCGAAAGAGATGAAAGACTTCACCGTCGATCGGGATAAAAACACCATTGCCTTCTCGGGCAGCAACTTCCGTCTGCCGCTGCTGCTGCGCGTATCGGAAGGACGCGTTGAGCCGCTGCCGGAAAGCGAGTATTCCGCGCCGCTGCGCTACCAGCTGGCCGATTTTGCGCCACGCGATAACTTCGTCTGGGTCGACCGGTGCTACAAAATGGGCCAGCTCTGGTCGCAGCCGCTGGCGCTCTCGACCGACTGGTGCGTCTCGCAGGGCCAGCTTGGCGGAGAGCAAACCGTGCAGCACGTGGATAAGGCGCAGTGGAAGGGCAAAACCGCCTTTAAAGATACGGTGATAGATACCGCGCGCTATCAGCGTAACGTCGACATGCTGAAAATCGTCGACAACGATATTCGCTACAAAGCGGACAGCTTTATCTTTAACGTGGCCGGCGCGCCGGAGGAAGTGAAACAGTTTAGCGGCATCTCGCGGCCGGAGTCCTGGGGACGCTGGTCCAACGCGCAATTGGGCAATGAGGTGAAAATTGAGTACACCCATCCCCTGCCGGAACAATTTGATCTGGTGATCACCGCCAGGGCCTATGGGCCTAATGCTAACAAGCCCGTACCCGTGCGCGTGGGCGATCGGGAGCAGACGTTAACGCTTGGAAACGACGTGAGCACACAAACGCTGCATTTTGAGAATCCTTCGCGCAGCAATACCCTGGTGATTGTACCGCCGGACCCGCAGTCCACGAATGAGGGAAATATCCTTGGGCATTCGCCGCGCGAGATCGGAATTGGCATGGTCGAAATCAAAATCATCAGCAAAGCGGGTTAATGCGCGTCGCGCCCGGCGTTCTGCCGGGCGCTTATGAAAATAAATAATCCTTTATAAATCTTATAAAATAGATAAAAGCACTTTATATAAGCCATTTTTATCTATAAATATCCTGCCAAAAACCAAATACATAAAATGTGCAGCTCCTGAAATCACCACGGAGCGTTACGCACTTTTATCATGCTAACCGGCTATAAGTTCGAATCCATCCGGGCACTGCGCAGTGAAAATGTGATTGCCTGGGAGGTATTGTCCACGGCAAAGCCCAACATCAATCTTGAAGATTACTTTGGCTCGATGACCGCGACGCAGCGTAAAGCGCACTTCTTTGCGCAGCTTCGTCACGCCATGTTTTGCAAGGATGGCGACAAGTATTATCTCAATGCGACATCGGATTTACTGCTGGACACGGACTTCCTCGACAGGCTAAAAGAAGAAACCCCGTGCCCGGAGAGACTTGCTATCGAGATCACCGATCTCCATACGATGGTCCAACTCGACGATACGCAAAGCCGGGCGCTGCGGAAATGCATCGCAACGCTCCATCAGTGGGGGATAGAAGTGTGGGCAGACGATGTTTGCGAAGACCTTCTTCCCGAACTTCTGACCAGCCAGATCCGCTTCTGCGGCATCAAAATTGACAAACATACCTTCTGGAACGGACGGACCGAGCAGGCGAAGTTTCTGCATCTCACCCGCCAGTGCAAGCGCGTCGCCAGCAAGGTGCTGATCGAAGGCATTGAAACCGCGGGTGATTTCGCGCTGGCCCGCGCCAGCGCGGCCGATTACGGCCAGGGCTATCTGTGGGGCAGAAAATGACCCCTCTCATTCCGAATGCTGGCGATAAGGTCATCGTTCTGCGCGGCAATGCCTGCTTATGGCCTTGCCCCACTTGTTGCTGCCACAACCTGGCGGCATTCCATCAAAAACGCTGCCTGCTGGACGCTCAGTCATTCGCTTTGTAATTGCACTGTTACTCACGTCAGGAAATAAGATCATGAAAATTATTCCCACCGCTGTATGTTGTTCCGTTCTCCTGCTTCCTGCTGCTGCGATCGCCGCAGACAGCACCGCAAGCGCGACGATGCACGTATCACTTGAGGTCGTGAAGTCGTGCACCCTCAAAGCCAACGACCTCAACTTCTCGCGTCACGGCTCCGATGAGTCGAGCGAAATCCAGGCCAAAACGCAGGTCGATATCGTCTGCACCAACGGCACGCCGTTCACTCTGACCGCCACCAGCAACGACGGCGAAAATGGAACCTTCTGGCTGAAGCCGGAAAACGGCGACACGGGCGCGCAGAAGATTGCGTGGAAACTCTTTGCTGACGAAGGCAAACAGACGCAAATCACCGGCACGAATGGCCTGGACGATACCGGCAACGGTGCGGAACAGGAAGAAACGTTGTATGGCGTGATTGACGCCGGGGCGCTGACAACCGCCCAGGCAGGTACCTACAGCGACGATATCACGTTAAAACTGGAGTACTGATCGTGCGTCGCTATCTTTCCTGCTTCATTCTGTGGCTCATGATGCTGGCGCTGCTGTCACGCTACGCGCTGGCCGCCACGCTTCAGGTGGCCCCGGTAACGCTCGATCTGCAGAGCGACCAGCGGGCAGCGGCGGTCTATCTCACTAACAGTGGGAAAGCGGCCATCCATGCGCAGATTCGGGTGTACGAATGGACGCAAAAAAACGGTAAAGATGTTCTGGTGGCCACCGGGGAGGTGGTCAGCAGCCCGGCGATGACATCACTGGCGCCGGGCCAGCAGCAGCTGGTACGTATTATCGTCATGCAGCCCGGCATCCGTGCACAGGAGCAAAGTTACCGGCTGGTTATCGACGAACTGCCGGACGCCACGTCCCGTGCCGCCAATCCCACCGCGGTGCACTTCCTGCTGCGCTACTCGATTCCGGTGTTTATTGCCGGTAACCAGAGCGCGCCCGTCAGCCACGATGCCCTGAGCTGTGAGCAGTCTGAAATACCGGCCACCCTTCGCTGCTTTAATGCCGGAAACCGCCACATCCGTCTGAGCCACCTTGAGGCCCTGACGGCCGATGGGCAGGTTGTAGGGGCGATTAAAGGCCTGGCGGGCTATGTGCTCCCGGGACAAACCGCCCTTTTGCCGCTTAAACACGCTTCACGTCACGCGCTCAGCACGCTGCGCGTCTATCTCAATGATGACCACCATGCCAGCCAGATACCCCTGCGCCCGCTCGCTTCTCGCGCTCCTGTTTTGGCTACCGCTCATGCTGTCAGCCCGGACTGAACCCGCCGACACCGTACAATGGCTGGCCATTACCGTAAACCACGCCCCGCGAGGCGAGCTCTGGGCCTGCCGGGTGGTGGATAATGCGTTATGGATAAGCCGCAGCGACATGAAAAAGCTGGGGCTTCACGCCCCGGACGATCGCGCCGAATGGGTTGAGCTGACGTCCCTGCCGGGCCTGAAGGTTAATCTCGACGTGCTGTCCCAGCAGGTGTCGATTACCGCTGAGGCAGAGGCGCTTGAGGGCCAGCAGCATCTCACCGCCTCAAAGCCCGCGCCGATGTATCGCTACCCTGATGCGCAACCCGTCAGCGCCTATACGCTCGGATACGCGCTCTACGCCAGCGATGCGCAGGGGAAGCGCCAGCTCAACGCCCAGACCATGCTGACCGCATCCGGAGGATTACCCGGAACGTTCAGCAGCAGTTTCTCAAGCCATGCCGGGGAGGAAAACAGCGCAGGTCGACCGACCCACACGCGTCTCGAAACCCGCTGGCAGTGGGACAACACCGACTCGCTGACCACGCTGGCGCTGGGCGACAGCATCACCACCGGCACCCGCTGGAGCCGACAGGTGCGCTTTGGCGGGCTGCACTGGGCACGTAATTTTGAGCTCAATCCGCAACTCAATACTGAACCGCGCAGCCGCTACAGCGACACGGCCGTACTGCCTTCCACGGTCGATTTGTATATCGACGGCCTTAAGCAGAGCAGCCAGCGCGTCACGCCGGGTGACTTTCTGCTGGATACCCTGCCCTCCTTCACCGGAAGCGGGCAGGCGGAGGTGGTGATTACCGATATCAACGGCCAGCGTCGCACCGTACAGCTCGATCTCTACGGCGCGCCGGGCATGCTGGCGGAAGGGCTCAGCAGCGGTTCGCTGGACATCGGCTGGATGCGGGAAAACTACGCCCTGCACTCCGACGACTATGCCGCCTCGCCGCTGCTGGACGCGGGCTGGCGCTATGGGGTGAATAATCACCTGACGCTGGCACTGCATACGGAGCAGCAGCGCAGGCTGCACAACGTGGGCACGGGCGCTGACTGGCTGGTCTCTCCCGCCGTAGGGGTGGTTAGCCAGCACGTTGCCGTGAGCGACAGCCCTTACGGTCAGGGCGTTCAGTGGGGCCTCGGCTGGCAGTGGAACGGCAGAGGAACGGGCATTTCTGCCAGCACCGTCCGCACCGAGGCGGATTTCGCCGACAACGCCCGCATGAGCGGTGCCGCCCCCGTCAGACGCAGCGACAGCGTTTGGGTAAGCCAGTCCGTCCCCCACTTCGGCACCGTGGGCGCGGGCTGGGTACAGCAGAACATTCAGGGCAGCACGCAGCGCTACCTCAATGCCTCCTGGTCGGTGTCGCTGCCGGCACACATCTCCACCACGCTGAGCTATACCCGCTCGTTTACGGATGCGTCGAGTCAGGTTCAGCTACTGCTTTCCGTCCCATTGGGTCGCGAGGACACGCTCTCCGTTCAGGCCAGCCGGGATAAACCACGCATGGATTACCGCCACCAGCCGGACGATGAGGCCGGCGGCTGGTCATGGGAGCTGGGCCAGGGCTTTGGCGAACGACGTGAAAGATATGCAGACGCAGGCTATCTGGGCCGCGCGGGCGAATGGCACGTTGGGCTGCAGCAAGGTGCCAGCCAGCGCAACCAGTACGCCTCAGCCGAAGGGAGCCTGACGCTGCTGGACGGCAGCCTGCACGCGCTGCGCTACATCCAGCAGGGCATGGCGCTGGTGTCCACGCATGGCATTGGGCACGTACCGGTGATGCTGGAAAACCGCCCGGCCGGTGAAACGGATGAGGACGGTTATCTCCTGCTGACCGACCTGCCGCGCTACCACAACAGCAAAGTCAGCATTAACCCGCTCGATCTGCCCGCCGATGTGATCGCCCCCGTCACCGACATGCATGCCAGGCCGGGCAACAACAGCGCGGTCAAAGTCGATTTTAACGTCCATCACGCCGTCACGGTTCAGGCCCGGCTGGTCGACAGCCGCCGCAGGCCGCTCCCGCTGGGCAGCGTCGTGTCAGCGCCGCAGGGTGCCACCATCGTGGGCCGCGATGGCTTTATCTGGCTTGAAGATCCGCCTCTGCCGGGTGAACTGGTGGTGAAGACCGGTGAGGGAGAGTGCCGGGTCGCGCTTCCGGCGCCCCGTACCGCGTCATCTATACAGAATATGGGAGAACAACTGTGTCATTAAGAGCGCCGTTATTATTGCTGCTCGTCCTGTCCGTAAAGGCGATGGCGGCAGCCTGCTGGATAACCTCCATGCCCGCCATTAACTTTGGCAACGTCGTGGCGGGCAATACCACCTCCGTCAACACCGAGGTCAAGTTTAGCTGCCAGGCCGACAACGAGGGCAGGACGGAATATCTCAACGTCTGCCTGAGCAGCGTAGACGCCCCGCCCTTTGAGATGATCTCGCCGGGGGACCAGGAGGGAAAACAGTACACCCTCCTCTTCCGCCTGCTGAACGGCGCAGCACGCTCTCAGGAGCTGGGGCCTGCCAGCAGCGGGAACCTGATTCAGCAGACTCTGGCCGCGCAAAGCAATGCCAACGTCAGCGGTACCTTTCCGCTTATCGCTACCATTCCGGCAGGGCAAAGCCAGCTTCCGGCCTACCACTATTACAACTACAACATGAATCTGCGCATCGCCTGGCACAGCGCCCTGCGTCAGGATGCCCTGCAAAACTGCTCGGACGGTTCCGCAGAGGGGGAGCAAGTGCAGGGCGGCACCAGCGCGCAGGCCGAAATCAGCCAGGGATGCTACATCGAGCGCGTGACGCCCCTTAACTTCGGCACCCTGACCAGCACCGCGACCCTGCGTCCGACGCGTTCCACCGCCACCCTGACCACGCGCTGTCCGGCCGGAACCGCGTTCACCCTTGCCATGGGCAAAGGCAACCATGCCAGCGGTAACCAGCGGCAGCTCTGCAACAGCGAGGGCCAGTGCCTGCACTACGGGCTCTGGCAGGATGAGGCGGCCACGCAACGCTGGGGAGATCAAAGCAGCGGCGATGCGCTGCAGGTCACCAATCCCGCTGGCGGCACCCAGAACTACACCGTTTACGGCGAGGTCCCGGCACAGCCGCTAACCGGTACCGGGGAATTTATTGATGACGTGATTATCACGCTGACTTATTAAACCACCCAAAATCCTGTCTGGATCAATGTTATCGGTAACAGTGGCGTTAAAATAGCCAGCAATGCAGCCCGGAAGGCGTAGACCTTCTCTTTTTATTTTTTATCTCTGTTTTTATTACAACAACTTATGAAATACCTGCTTGCTGACGCCATCGTCTATAACGACGAGGACGGTTCTGTTTCTCTTATCAATGCGCCGGATGAGGATGCGCAGCTCCTCACCTGTACGGCCAATACCATCATGAAGCTGCTGGTTCAGCATCATGGGAACGTGGTTGAACGGGAAACCTTTCTCCAGGAAGTCTGGGATCGGCGAGGGCTTCAGGGGTCTAACAACTCCTTAAACCAGTACATCAGCATTCTGCGCAAGATGCTGGCGGCCCTGCTTCCCGACGCGCTGCTTATCGTTACCGTACCGAAAACGGGCTTTATGCTCAGCGCGGACGTTACGGTCACTCCGCTGGAGGAGGCTCCACCGACCGCCGAAACAGCGAAACCTGCATGGCGCGTTCGCCCTGAATGGCTGTTCTGCGGCGCGCTCACGCTGGTCGTCGTTGCGCTATGCCTCTGGATCGTGCTGATCAAGCCAGAAAATTCACAAAGGGAGATCCATCTGCTGACGCATATCGGCACCTGCCCGGTCTATACCTTTACGCCGCTGGCGGACGTATTTCACGGGAAGGCAATAGCGCTGGCGCAAACGCTTCAGAAGGACGGCCATCTTCCGTGCCTGAAAAATTCAATTTTCTACATGCACATTCAGAGAACGCTTTTCTACGGCCACGAAGGGCGGCTGGTGCTCTCCCAATGTTCCCTCACGCAGGGTAAAGCCAGCGCCTGTCGTACGCTTTACTATTACGAGTGGTGATGATGGGACACAAAAAAGTTTGGCTAACCCTGATCCTCAACCTGCTGCTGCTGGGCACCGTGCTGGCGTGGTACTTTCACACGCCCCCGCTGTCGGTGGCCTGCGACGGAAACCTGACCTTTTCCGACCGGCGCGACAACCACGATTTCACCTTTGACGGTGAGATCATTATGCGTTTTCATCCCGACAAAACCGGGTACATCACGGTTAACGGCAGCGTGGTAAATGCCCCACGCAGCTGGGAGGTTTCTCGCCAGGAGATGTTTAAATGGCGTCACGTGGAGGGCGAACTGTATGAGATCGCTATTCAAAAAGTGGAGCGTTTTAGCCATGACGCCATGCCGCCCGGGGTCTTTGAAAAATACGTTGCCGGCCTGACGCTGGGCAATAAAAGGCTTCTGACGATCGAGCGCACGCCGGAAGACGCGCTGGTGATCAGCAATTTCTATTCGCCGGTGCTGATCTGCTCGGAATAATGTCGACGGGTCAGGCTATACTTGCCGCCATGACTCTTCGCATTCGCCCCACCACCCTCAACGACATTGCCGCCCTGCCCGCCATTGAACGCGCGGCGGCCGGGCGCTTCCGTGACTTCCCGGCACTCGCCTGGCTTGCCGACGGCGAGGTCATTTCCGCTGAGCAACACCTCGACTATGTCGAACGCGGGTTAAGCTGGCTGGCGCTGGCAAACGACCAGCCCGTCGGGTTTATCCTTGCCGAAGCCCATCCGTCTTCACTGTTTATTGTCGAACTCTCGGTTGATCTGGACTGGCAGGGAACAGGGATCGGCAGGCAGCTCATCGCCTGCGTGGCAGACCATGCCCGTAACAGGGGGATGACCGCGCTGACGTTGACGACGTTCAGGGACGTACCGTGGAATGCGCCGTTCTATGCCCGGCTGGGGTTTGAAAAAATGACGACCCTGACGCCTGAACTGAGTCAGAAAAGGGAAGAAGAGACGGCGCACGGTTTCGCATATGAAACGCGCTGCGCCATGCGCCTGCCTCTATAATACCGCCCGGTGGCGCTGCGCTTACCGGGCCTACAAAACCCTGAACAGTAGGCCGGGTAAGGCGTAGCCGCCACCCGGCAAAAGCCACAAACCGTAGGCCGGGTAAGGCGCAGCCGCCACCCGGCACAACCACGAACCGTAGGCCGGGTAAGGCGCAGCCGCCACCCGGCACAACATACGGCGTTAGAAGGTTTCCCAGTTATCACCTGCATCAGCGGTAACCGTTTTACGCGCCATCGCCGGTGCTGCAACGGTTTTCGCAGAAGCGAACTCACGCGCTTTCACCTGCTCCTGCTGAATGCGGAACACCGCCACGGCCTGCGTCAGACGGCTTGCCTGCTCTTCCAGTGCGGCTGCCGCTGCGGCAGACTCTTCCACCAGCGAGGCGTTCTGCTGGGTCACGCGATCCATCTCTGCCACCGCCAGACCGACCTGGTCGATACCGCGGCTCTGCTCGTCAGACGCAGAGGCGATTTCACCCATGATGTCCGTGACGCGGGTGACCGCATTCACGATCTCACCCATGGTTTCACCGGCGCTTTCGACCAGCGTTGAACCCACTTCCACGCGACCCACGGAGTCTTCGATCAGGCTCTTGATCTCGCGTGCCGCCTGGGCGCTGCGCTGGGCCAGGTTACGCACTTCACCTGCCACCACCGCAAAACCACGGCCCTGCTCGCCCGCACGCGCCGCTTCTACCGCCGCGTTCAGTGCCAGGATGTTGGTCTGGAAAGCAATGCCGTCGATCACGCTGATAATGTCGGCAATTTTCTGCGAACTGCCCGCGATATCGCGCATGGTCTGCACCACGTTGTCCACCACTTTGCCGCCTTTCTGCGCGGTTTCAGAGGCGCTCAGCGCAAGATGGCTCGCCTGACGGGCGTTTTCGGCGTTCTGCTTAACGGTCGCCGTCAGCTGCTCCATGCTGGCAGCGGTCTCTTCCAGGGAAGCGGCCTGCTGTTCAGTACGGGAGGAGAGGTCGTTGTTGCCCATCGCGATTTCACTCGCGCCGCTGTAGATCGCATTCGCGCCGTTACGCACGTCGCCAACGGTACGCACCAGCTCGCCCTGCATATGACGCAGCGAGTCGGCCAGTTCACCCATCTCGTTGGTGCCCTGAACCTCAATGCGCTTCACCAGGTCGCCGCTGGCGATATGGCGAATGTTGTCGATCAGACGATTCAGCGGGGAGATCAGCGTCTGCTTGATGTTGAGCCAGACGGCCACAATCACCACCAGCACGGCAATCAGGACGCCCATCAGCACCCAGATAGCCTGGCTGTAGGAGCTGTTGCTGTCTTCGACCGCCATCTGGTACAGCTTGTCGTTCTGCTGCAGGTAGCTCACGTACTGTTTCTCAAAACCGTCCTGGTAACTCTGGGTCGGCTGGTCGAAGAAGGCGTTGATTTTGCCCGCGCCCAGCAGCTGGATCAGCTCCGCCAGCGCGCCGTGGTAAATATCATAGTTACGCTTGATCTCCATGGCATCCGCATCGCTTTGACGCGGATCGCGCGGCAGGGCTTCGTAGGCAGCCCAGTTTTTTTCCGCCTGTTTCAGAGACGCAGACGCGATTTGCATCAAATCGTTCACGGTCGCGCCGCTGCCGATATTGCTCTGATCCATCATGTAGCGGATACCCGCGCGGTTCAGGGTATTACGGGTTTGCAACAACGCTACCCAGCTGCCGTTCAGCGTGGACTGTTGCTGGCGAATGGTTTGCAGGACGGTGAAATTCTCTTTGTCATTCTTCAGAGCATTAAAGAAAAGACCACCGGATGTGAGTTGTAAAAGGCCAAATATCGCTAAAACCAGCATTAAGCTGGTGACAATCTTGATACGGTTTAACATGTTTTCTCTTTCCTCAGACAGATACAGAATTTTCGGCCTGGAAAGGGAAAACTTTACGAAATTCATCCTGAAATTTGTGGTTTTTACTCTTCTTCCCGCGCTGCGTTATGTCGGTTTCCGAGTTCAATAAACTCTTCCAGCAGCGCCGTCAGCTGTTTCATCTTCTCCGGCGTATATTCCGCCTCAATCTGCTGATACGCCTCCTCCACCTGCGCCTGGGCGTGCTCATACAGCGCATTGCCCTCTTTGGTCAGCGAGACGTACAGCTTGCGCTGGTCGTTCAGCGGCTTTAAGCGCAGCACCAGGCCGTCGCGCTCCATGCGCGTCAGAATGCCGGTGAGGCTCGGGCGCAAAATGCAGGTGCGAAACGCCAGATCGTGAAAATCCATCGACGGATGTTCAGCCAGCACGCGCACAATGCGCCACTGCTGCTCGGTCAGGTTATGGCGCTTCACGATCGGTCGGAAGTAGGACATCGCCGCTTCCCGCGCCTGCAGCAGCGCGATGGTTAATGAATCATGCATAGCCTCTCCCCTTCACATCATTAACACGTAAACAATTCATAAAAGATGCTTTTATAAACAACACGTTTTCCGTCAAAAAGTCTAACAGAAACCCATTAAGTTTATTAACACTCTGATTTTAATACCAATAAAAACCAATATGTAAATTTATTGTTATTCGTATCACAAATCTTTCACTTCTGATTGCGAAATAATCAGCAAAAGCATAAAACCAGATCATTAACATATTAATGAAATCCAAACCGGACCTCCGGCCTGAGGAGTATGTGAATGAAAGGTACCGTCTTTGCCGTCGCCCTCAACCATCAGAGCCAGCGCGAAGCCTGGCGAGAGGCGTTTGAAAAAGCCCCCTACAACACGCCGCCGAAAACGGCGGTGTGGTTTATCAAACCGCATAACACCGTGATTCGCGCGGGCGACCCCATTCCGTTCCCGCAGGGGGAAACGGTGCTGAGCGGCGCCACGGTAGCGCTGGTGGTCGGTAAAACCGCCAGTAAGGTACGCGTGGAGGACGCCGCGGCGTACATCGCCGGATATGCGCTGGCCAACGAGGTGAGCCTGCCGGAAGAGAGCTTCTACCGCCCGGCCATCAAGGCCAAATGCCGCGACGGATTCTGCCCGCTCGGCGAACCGGTCGCCGTTGATAACGTGGATAGCCTGACCATCATCACCGAGATCAACGGCCGCGAAGCGGACCACTGGAACACCGCCGATCTGCAGCGTAACGCTGCCGAACTGCTGAGCGCCCTGAGCGAGTTCGCCACCCTTAATCCCGGTGATGCGATCCTGCTCGGTACCCCGCACAGCCGCGTTGAGATCCGCCCGGGCGATCGGGTGCGTATTCTGGCGGAAGGGTTTCCGCCGCTGGAAAACCCGGTGGTGGACGAGCGCGACGTCGCTATTGCGCACCGCACGCCGCCGCACGCCACGCTGTTTGCCCTCGGCCTGAACTATGCCGATCACGCCAGCGAGCTGGACTTCAAGCCGCCCACCGAGCCGCTGGTCTTTATCAAAGCGCCTAACACCTTCAACGGCGACAACCAGACCTCGGTGCGCCCGAACAACGTCGAGTACATGCACTATGAAGCGGAGCTGGTGGTGGTCATCGGCAAAACCGCCCGCAAGGTGAGCGAAGCCGAGGCGATGGACTATGTTGCGGGCTACACGGTCTGCAACGACTACGCCATTCGTGACTATCTCGAAAACTACTACCGCCCGAACCTGCGGGTGAAAAGCCGCGACGGGCTGACCCCCATTTCCCCCAACATCGTGCCAAAAGAAGCCATTCCGGACCCGCACAACCTCGCCCTGCGCACCTTCGTTAACGGCGAGCTGCGTCAGGAAGGCACCACGGCGGATCTGATCTTCAGCATCCCGTACCTGATCGCCTACCTGAGCGATTTTATGACCCTGCAGCCGGGCGACATGATTGCCACCGGCACGCCGAAGGGGCTGTCCGACGTGGTGCCGGGCGATGAGGTGGTGGTGGAAGTGGAAGGCGTGGGACGCCTGGTGAACCGAATTGTGAGTGAGGAGACGGCAAAATGAAAAAGATTAACCATTGGATCAACGGTAAAAACGTCGCGGGCAGCGACTACTTCCACACCACTAACCCGGCCTCCGGCGAGGTCCTGGCAGAAGTGGCCTCCGGCGGCGAAGCCGAAATCCATCAGGCCGTTGCCGCCGCCAAAGAGGCGTTTCCGAAGTGGGCCAACCTGCCGATGAAGGAGCGCGCGCGCCTGATGCGTCGTCTGGGCGATCTGATCGACCAGAACGTGCCGGAGATCGCCGCCATGGAAACCGCCGATACCGGGCTGCCGATCCACCAGACCAAAAACGTGCTGATCCCGCGCGCCTCGCACAACTTCGAATTTTTCGCCGAGGTGTGCCAGCAGATGAACGGCAAGACCTACCCGGTCGACGACAAGATGCTCAACTACACCCTGGTGCAGCCGGTGGGCGTCTGCGCGCTGGTGTCGCCGTGGAACGTGCCGTTTATGACCGCCACCTGGAAGGTCGCGCCCTGTCTGGCCTTAGGCAATACCGCGGTGCTGAAGATGTCCGAGCTCTCCCCTCTCACCGCCGACCGTCTGGGCGAGCTCGCCCTGGAGGCGGGTATTCCGGCGGGCGTGCTCAACGTGGTGCAGGGCTACGGCGCGACGGCAGGCGATGCGCTGGTGCGGCATCACGACGTGCGCGCGGTCTCCTTCACCGGCGGCACCGCCACCGGGCGCAACATCATGAAAAACGCCGGGCTGAAGAAGTACTCCATGGAGCTGGGCGGCAAATCCCCGGTACTGATTTTTGAAGACGCGGATATCGAGCGCGCGCTGGACGCCGCCCTGTTCACCATCTTCTCCATCAACGGCGAGCGCTGTACCGCGGGCTCGCGCATCTTCATCCAGCAGAGCATCTACCCGGAATTCGTGAAGCGCTTTGCCGAGCGCGCCAACCGCCTGCGCGTGGGCGACCCGACCGATCCGAACACCCAGATTGGCGCGCTCATCAGCCAACAGCACTGGGAAAAAGTCTCCGGCTATATCCGCCTCGGCATCGAGGAAGGCGCAACCCTGCTGGCGGGCGGCCCGGACAAACCGACCGATCTGCCTGCGCACCTGAAGGGCGGCAACTTCCTGCGTCCGACCGTGCTGGCGGACGTCGACAACCGCATGCGCGTGGCGCAGGAGGAGATCTTCGGGCCGGTGGCCTGCCTGCTGCCATTTAAGGACGAAGCGGAAGGGCTGCGCCTGGCCAACGACGTGGAGTACGGCCTGGCGTCGTATATCTGGACCCAGGACGTCAGCAAAGTGCTGCGCCTGGCGCGCAGCATTGAAGCCGGCATGGTGTTCGTCAACACCCAGAACGTGCGCGACCTGCGCCAGCCGTTTGGCGGCGTGAAGGCCTCCGGCACCGGCCGCGAGGGCGGCGAGTACAGCTTCGAGGTATTCGCGGAGATGAAGAACGTCTGCATCTCCATGGGCGACCATCCGATTCCAAAGTGGGGGATCTGAAAATGGGCAAATTAGCGTTAGCGGCAAAAATCACCCACGTGCCGTCGATGTATCTCTCCGAACTGCCGGGCAAAAACCACGGCTGCCGCCAGGGCGCCATCGACGGACACAAAGAGATCAGCAAGCGCTGCCGGGAGCTGGGCGTCGACACCATTATCGTCTTCGACACCCACTGGCTGGTGAACAGCGCGTATCACATCAACTGTGCGGACCATTTTTCGGGCGTCTACACCAGCAACGAGCTGCCGCACTTTATCCGCGACATGACCTACGACTACGACGGCAACCCGGAACTCGGCCAGCTGATCGCCGACGAGGCGGTGAAGCGTGGCGTGCGCGCCAAAGCGCACAACATTCCGAGCCTCAAGCTTGAGTACGGCACGCTGGTGCCAATGCGCTACATGAACGCGGATAAGCACTTCAAAGTGGTCTCCATCTCGGCGTTCTGCACGGTTCACGACTTCGCCGACAGCCGCAGGCTGGGCGAGGCCATCGTCAGCGCCATCGAAAAATATGACGGCACCGTGGCGGTGCTCGCCAGCGGCTCGCTGTCGCACCGCTTTATCGACGACCAGCGCGCGGAAGAAGGGATGAACAGCTACACCCGGGAGTTCGACCGCCAGATGGACGAGCGCGTGGTGAAGCTGTGGCGCGAGGGTCAGTTCAAAGAATTCTGCAGCATGCTGCCGGAGTACGCCGACTACTGCTACGGCGAGGGCAACATGCACGACACGGTGATGCTGCTGGGGATGCTCGGCTGGGACAAATACGACGGCAAGGTGGAGTTTCTCACCGAGCTGTTCGCCAGCTCCGGCACCGGCCAGGTCAACGCCGTTTTCCCGCTGCCCGCCTAAGGAGCCACCATGCCGCACTTTATTGCTGAATGTACCGACAACATCCGCGAGCAGGCCGACCTGCCGGGGCTGTTCGCCAAAGTGAACGAGGCGCTCGCCGCCACGGGCATCTTCCCTATCGGCGGTATCCGCAGCCGCGCCCACTGGCTGGACACCTGGCAGATGGCCGACGGCAAGCACGATTACGCCTTTGTCCATATGACGCTGAAGATTGGCGCGGGGCGCAGTCTGGAGAGCCGGGAAGAGGTCGGTGAAATGCTGTTTGCGCTGATTAAAACGCACTTCGCGGCGCTGATGGCGAGCCGCTATCTGGCGCTGTCGTTTGAGCTGGACGAGCTGCACCCAACGCTCAATTACAAACAAAACAACGTGCACGCGTTGTTTAAATAGACATCTTTTCCGCCCGGTGGCGCTTCGCTTACCGGACCTACAACGGCTCGAACGTAGGCCGGGTAAGCGCAGCGCCACCCG